>NZ_JANSIF010000026.1:0-40298 GCF_047461935.1 Synechococcus sp. R55.4
ACTGCCTGGTTTCGGCAAAAACAACGGCCCCTCTACGTAGCCGATCGAGCTGGAGCGGTGAGCTGGTCGCGACGGGGGGTGCAAACCCTGAAGGCGCAATTGGACTGAGCCGTGCTGTAGCCTGAAATACAGACTCGATGGGTTGCAGAAAGCAACAATCAATTGTTCTTTTCTCAATCCATCCAGAAGCCCAGAATGATGAAACGTCGCGATCTCTTGAAATACGGAGCAGCTTGTTCTGCCGCGCTTGCTCTGCCGGTGCAGCAGGTTCGTCGCGTAGAGGCGGCAACCTCCATGTCCTTTCAGTTTGATTGGAAGTTTAACGCCCAGTTCGCGGGCGTGTTTGTGGGGATCGATGCCGGTTTGTACGCAGAGAAGGGTATCGCACTTGAGCCTCGGCCCTGGTCGGATGGGGTTAATG
This sequence comes from Synechococcus sp. R55.4, assembly GCF_047461935.1. Classification (NCBI taxonomy): domain Bacteria; kingdom Bacillati; phylum Cyanobacteriota; class Cyanophyceae; order Synechococcales; family Synechococcaceae; genus Synechococcus; species Synechococcus sp. R55.4. The sequence continues at coordinate 422 of NZ_JANSIF010000026.1, forward strand.
TGGTTGCCGAGGTAGCTATGGGCAAGGCTGACTTTGCCTGTGCCGAACAGAATCTCATTCTTGCGGCTCAGGCTGATGGTGCCTCTGTCAAGGCGATTGCGACAATGTTTAAGGCCTCACCCTATGGCCTGATGACCACCCCGAACCAGTCACTTTCTAGCCTGGCCGATCTGCGAGGCAAGCGAGTTGGTGTACATCTGGATGGGCTGAAGATCATGGCGCTGGTCAAGGGGGTGAACGGCATCGAAGATATCGAGGTGGTGGAGATCCCCTACAGCAACAAGTACGAACGTGTTCTATCGGGTGAGTTTGCCGCTGTACAGTGCTACGTGATCGACGAGCCCATTGGGGTTGCGAAGCAGTTCGGCGTTGAACCAAAGGTTCTCAAACTTTCGGATCACGGCCTCCTCTCGACAGCACAGACCATCGTAGCCTCGGAGGCGACGCTGGCCGATAAACCTGAGCTTGTTCGTGCCGCTATGGCAGCAACTTTCGAGGGTTGGAAACGGGCTCTAGCCGATAAACCCAAGACGGCAGCCATGATCGTAGAAAGGTTTGTCCCTGAGGGATCCCCCTACAAGGATGTTGCCTATCAAACCCGTACTCTTGAGCTTCTCGATCCCTATGTCACTGCAGGGGGCCGGTTGGGCGAAATCGATCCCACTGTTTGGAAGAAAGCAGCGGAACTCATGATGGAATACGGAATCCTGGAGAGCTTGCCTGATCTGACCTCAACTCTGGCTCCTGGCTTCGTCAGCTAAACTCTTCCTTGGCAGATGTAGCCCAAAGTTCGGGTTCATAGTTAGTATAGGATTATACCAAATTGTGTGGCCAAGGTGTGGGTTTGGAGGGCCCCATTCGTAGGATCGTCGCCAGACCATTAGCCCTCAATCCGCTGCCTCAGCCGCAACACTTCTTTCCGCCAAGGCTTCCACCTCGTCACGGCGATACAGATAGGCTCCGCTGCGGCTAGCGCGTGCCATTAGCCCCGCAGTTTCCATCTGTGCACGGGCTTCGCGAGTAGAACAGCCCAAGATTTGTGCTGCTTCGCTAACTGGGATCCACTGCCGCCCAAAACGGGCCAATATTTGTTCTTCCGGTTCACAATACACCTGCTGCAATAGCCGCTCTGCCAGCAGCCAACAGGCCAAGGCATCGGCTGCGGCTCGGTGGGAGTATTTTCCCCCCGCCACCAGCGGCCCACCCAACTGCAACTGAAAATGTTCCACCAAAGCGGGCAAACTGCGGGAGGGCAAATCCGGCAATAACAGCCGTGCCAACTGTAGGGTGCAGAACTGATCTGGTTTCGGTCGGACAAATGGGATCCCTAGCCGCCCGTATTCCATTTGCAAAAAGCCGTAGTCGAAGGCGAGATTGTGGGCCGTCAGCGTTCCTGACTCCAGATCGGCTTGAATTTCTGGCCAAATTACCGCCGGGTCAGATCCCTGGGCCACCATCTCGGGCGTAATGCCTGTCAATCGCACAATTGAGGGGGGGATGGGAATGCCGGGATCCAACAACCAAGCCCTGTGGTCGAGAATACCTTGCTCTAGACTGGCCTTGAGCAGTGAAATTTCGATGACCCGTTGCCCAGGCACACAGGATCCCGTGGTTTCCACGTCCACAACCGTCAGGGTCTGGTGACGCAAGCGACGATAATACTGCAAAAGTTCCCGAGAGCGCACAACCGGATGGAGACAAAGACCAACCCCATCTTCGCCCGCAACAGGGATTCTTATACCCCTACACCTGCAGCGGTTCCCTGAGACAAGCGGGCAGTTGCCAGCACATCTCCAGCCAGTTTTTTAGCTCTTCCGGTTGGCCCATGAGGCTCATTTCCACCAGCAAAATGGCGGCCCGGTCGGCGGCGCCTTTGGATCCGAGACGAATTAGGGCAGACAGGCTCTCTTCCCGCCAGCAGATGGATACCCCCTGCTGGATCAAGGCCTGGGCGGCAGCGGGAATGCACGAGGGTGGCACCTGGATGTCTCGCCGCTCGTAGTCGACAGTAGGTAGCATGAACGGCAACCCAAATCTTTATTATGTTTTAATCTTCTTCCCTTTTCGCTTGTCCGTCACGGGTCTTTGCAAAGTATGAAGTAATCTTTTGTAAACTTTGTAGATTTCTCGACATCGTTGAGAACAGTGGGCGAGCAAGCGCGGGATCTCTCGCGGGATCCCTGGAGAAAACTTAAAAGATAGCGGCGATTTCTCGGCCTCATTTCCCCACAGCCGCGAGAATGGCTGCATGCGCAGGAGATGGGGAGATGCGAGCAGAAGGTTGGGAAAGGCGAGTTGGTCGCTGGTTGCCCAAGGCCACCCTTGCCGGAGCCGTATTGATCCTAGTGGCAATGGGCAGGCCGCTGCGACTGGTGGGCAACGGAGAAAATATGGTGGTGTTCACCTGGGGAGGGGGGGTGAGCCCGATGGCTTTGCAGCCAGGTCTGCATTGGGTGCCGCCTTTTGTCTCTCGCACGGTGATTTTTGATGTAAAAACCCAAGCTCTGACCTGGAAAGACAACGACCCGACCGCCTACGCACCGCGGCTGGTGGCCCTTTCTCAGGATGGGCAGCAGATTGCGGCTGAGGCGACGCTGCAGTTTCGCATTGTGGACGCCCCCAAGGTCTATACGCAACTGGGGGAAAATTACCTGGATCGCATCGCTCCCATTGTTCGGTCGGTCATTCTGAATGAGACCAGCGGCTTTTCTGCCCAGGCTCTGTATTCCACGGAGCGCCCGCTGCTCCAGGGCCAAATCCGCGAACGGGTGGCTCTTCTGCTGAAGGAATACGGCATCGAGGTTTTGGATTTTCTGCTGCGGGATGTGGATTTCGATCCTGATTTTGTAGCGGCAATTGAGGCAAAGACCATTGCCGAAAATCAACTGGCGCAAAAGCAATTTGAGATCGAGCAGGCCCGCCAAGATGCCCGCGCCATCATTTCTCAAGCGGAGGCAGAAGCCGGTCAATTGAGAGCCAAAGCACAGGCCCTCACCCAAAATCCGCAGTACTTAGAGGTGGTGAAAGCTGCGGTACTGGGATCCCGCCTGGAAACTTTGATCACCAAATAGATAACTCAATTAGGAAATCAATCCTTTTGGCTCAGCCCCAGCTTCTTCAGCTCTTCTCACCGACCCTCGAACGGGAGCAGCCACCATGTATCCAACAGGAGAAACACCCCAAAGCAGAGTGGGTTGGTTAACCGTAGGAGGGGTCGCCGTCTTGGCGGCCCTGGGAGTGCTCCGCTCTTGCCTGTACGTCACTTTGCCCGGACATGCCACTGTAGTTTTCAATACCTTTTCCGGGTTGCAGAAGGGGCGGGTGGAACTGCCAGGGGCCATCTTCCGGATCCCAGGGATCGAAACGCCGATCACCTACACCGTGCTCACCCGCGTTTGGGAGTTTACCAACGACCCCGCCTCGGCCAATGCCATCAGCAACGCCATCACCGTGAACACCGCCGATGGACAAGCCTTTGCCATCGATGTGGCCATTGCCCTCAAGCCCAACCTCGCCACTTTGGACGAGCTGCACGCCAGCATCGGCGAGAACTATCTTTCCACGGTGGTGGTGCCGGTGGTGCGCTCCAAAATTCGGGATATCTCCGCCTCTTTCGATTCGGAAAACTTCTACCGGAAAAGCCAGCGGGCCGCCATTGAACAACGGGCTCTGGACTTGATCCGCCAAGAGATGCCCACCGTCAACCGCGACGGCCAAACCTTGCCTTTGGTGCAGGTGGAGGGCCTGTTTCTGGGCAACCCTGACTTTCCACAAGCCCTGCGAGATTCCATTGAACGCAAACAGGTAGCCTCGATTACAGCACAGACGGCGGCAGTACGGGCGCAGATCCAGGAAAAAGAGACGGAGCGACTGTTAATCCTGGCGGCGGCCAACCAGCGGGCCATCGAGCTGAAAGGACAAGCGGCAGCGCAGAACGCGCAACTGGCGGATCTGCTGTTCTACGAGAAGCTGCAAGAGCGCATCCAAAACCCGACGGGCTCGCTGCCCCCTTTGCGCATCATCCGCGTCGAGGGAGATGCCACCGTGTTTCTCAATGTGGATCCCCATCAGGCAGCCTTACAAAGAGCGCAGTAGGTTCAGCAAAGTTGCGGAGTACAGACTTAAAAGTCTGAGTATAAAGTGTGTCCAGATGTGAAGGCGAAGGGATGTCATTCGAGTTCGTTGACATCCTACCGCCAGGGGTCTGGACTGGGATCCCCTGTGGGGTTGCGCCGAATCCGGCTGAGGGGGAAAGCTCGTACTCGATGCAAGACTAGATTTTGGCCGCCATGAACTCCCGCCTGACTCACACCCCCTTTCCCCGTCTAAACCCGAAGCTGGCGGAGGCGGATCATGTTTTGGTGGTGGACGATCAGGCCAGCAGCCGCCTCTACATCGGTGAGCTGTTGCGGTCGGCCCACTTCCGCGTGAGCGAGGCCACCAACGGCGAAGAGGCTTTGGAGGCTGTGGAGCGGCTTCGGCCAGACTTGGTGCTGTTGGATGTGCTGATGCCGAACATGAGCGGGTTCGATGTCTGCCGGCAACTGAAGGCCAATGAGCTGACCCGCCTGATCCCCGTTGTGCTGATCACTGCCCTGACCGACCGCTCCAATCGCCTGATGGGGATGCAGGTGGGGGCCGACGACATTTTGACCAAGCCCTTCGATCACGTGGAGCTGCTGGCGCGGGTACGCTCATCCATCCACCAAAAGCGCTTGAACGAAGACCTGGATCACGCTGCCAGGGTGTTGTTTGCCATTGCCCGCGCTGTGGAGAGCCGGGATCCCACCACGGGTGACCATTGCGAACGCTTGGTGGCCATGGGGGAACAGTTTGGCCGTTACTTGGGGCTGTCTCGTCAACAGATCAAGGCCCTGCGCTGGGGCGGCTACCTGCACGACATCGGCAAAGTCGGGATCCCGGATGCGATTTTGTGCAAGCAGGGCAAGCATACCCCGGAAGAATGGGAGATCATGAAGTCCCACGTCTTGATTGGCGAAGACATTTGTCGGGGCTTGCGCACCATGCAGGATGTGCTGCCGATCATCCGCCACCACCACGAGCGTTGGGATGGCAGCGGCTACCCGGATGGGCTGGCAGGCGAAGAGATTCCCCTGTTGGCCCGCGTCTTTCAGGTGATCGACATTTTCGACGCTCTGACCTCTCCTCGCCCCTACAAACCCGCCTTGACTGCCGAACAGGCCATAGGAGTGCTGCGGGAGGAAACCCGCAAGGGCTGGCGGGATCCGAACTTGGTGCGCGAGTTTTGTGACTTTATGTTTGTTACGGCCTTTAATTTGGTGGAGGCGGGATAGGGTCTGGAGGGCCGGGCCAGTCTGGAGAGGCGGCTTTTGGGGTTTGAGCGGCAACGATTACCCCGGCTACACGGATCCCGGCAGCGGCCAATACCTGCTGGGCGGCTTGCACAGTAGAGCCGGTGGTGTAGATGTCGTCCACCAGAAGAACCGGTGTGGCCGGAACTTGTTTCAGGGCAAAGGCCCCGGCCAAGTTGTGCTGTCGTTGCAGCGGGTTGAGCTCATGTTGAGCCGCTGTGGCCCGCACCCGCACCAGAGCCTCAGGCCAATGTCTCAGACCTGTCCGCTGGCAAAAGGCTTGGCTGATCAAGGCGGCTTGGTTGTAGCCCCGTTGCCGCAGGCGCTCCGCATGAAGCGGGATGGGCACCACCGTATAGTCCAAGCCATAGGCCCTACGGGAGCCTGAAGACGGCTGTCGGCTTTCCACCCAGCGGGATCCCAGCCATTCTCCCAAAACCGAGCCAATGCGCCGTTGTCCTTCGTACTTCAGGCAGTAGATGGCCCTGCGCAGCGCCCCCCGGTGGATCCCCCAGGCGTAAAGTGGCCAAGGCGAGGTGGTGACTGGCCAAGTGGCAAGGCGCTCCGCCTGCAACCGCCTTTGACAGTCTTGACAGAACACGGCCTTGGCAGGGCGCCGGCAAAGCGGACATGGAGGCACAATCCACCAATCTAACCAGCCCATCGTCTGCTAGGGATCCTTTCTGGTGTGCAGAGTCTCCTAAAAAGCTGAGGCAAGGGGGGAACGAGGCCGAAATTCAGACTCGGCCAGGCTAACAGCCCAGCAGTCCATCCCCAAGTTGACGCTGGGATCCCGCCTTGCTAGGATTCAATATCGCCGGATAATTCAACCGGATAATTTAAAATTTAAGCCGTGACCTTCTCTGCCAGCCCATGCCCACCATTCAGCAACTGATCCGTGAGGAGCGCAGCGTTGCCGCTCGCAAGACCAAGTCTCCTGCCCTGAAGGCTTGTCCACAGCGGCGGGGGGTTTGCACCCGAGTGTACACGACAACGCCCAAAAAGCCCAACTCAGCGCTGCGAAAAGTGGCTCGCGTTCGCCTCACTTCCGGCTTTGAGGTCACTGCCTACATTCCTGGCATCGGCCACAACCTGCAGGAGCACTCTGTGGTCATGATTCGCGGTGGGCGGGTTAAGGATTTGCCCGGCGTGCGTTACCACATTATCCGGGGCACCCTCGACGCTGCTGGGGTCAAAGACCGCAAGCAAGGCCGCTCCAAATACGGGGCGAAACGGCCCAAGCCGGGCCAAGCTCCAGCCGCCGCTGGCAAGAAAAAATAGCTTTGCCCTCACCCTCAACCCTCCATATCCCACTCGTCATCTTTCTTTCTGCCATCCCCATCTGAACAAGCAACCCAGCTCCTATGTCTCGCCGCAACCGTGCCCCTCGTCGTGATGTGCCCCCGGATCCCAAGTATGGGAGCCGTCTGGTTACCATGCTGATCCGCAAGTTGATGATGAGGGGTAAGGCATCCCTGGCTGCCAGGATCCTCTATGAAGCTCTGGACATTGTGCGGGAGCGCACTGGCCAAGACCCACTGCCCTTGCTGGAAAATGCTGTTCGCAACGCCACCCCACTGGTGGAGGTGAAAGCCCGCCGGGTGGGCGGAGCCACTTATCAGGTGCCTGTGGAGGTGAGAGGAGAACGGGGCACTTCCCTAGCGCTGCGCTGGTTGGTGACCTTTTCGCGCACTCGTCCAGGTCGCACCATGGCCGCCAAGTTGGCCAATGAGCTGATCGATGCAGCCAACGAAACCGGCAGCGCCATTCGGCGGCGAGAAGAGGTGCATCGCATGGCCGAGGCCAACAAAGCCTTTGCCCACTACCGCTACTGAATTAGCCTGGCGGAGCAGTGGAGACTTTTGGGATCCCTGTTCTGCCCACCCAGAGTTCCAGCGAGGTGGAGAAAAATCGGCAAAAAAGATTAGAATTGTAAAGGATTTTTTAGTTTGCCCAAGTCGCAGGGCGACGAGGATTGGGAGGTTGACGTGGCACGCACAGTTCCCCTAGAACGAGTCCGAAACATCGGCATCGCGGCTCACATCGATGCTGGCAAGACCACGACCACAGAGCGGATTCTCTTCTACTCCGGTCTGGTGCACAAAATTGGCGAAGTTCACGACGGAACTGCGGTCACCGATTGGATGGCCCAGGAGCGGGAGCGGGGCATCACCATCACCGCTGCGGCCATCACCACCCGTTGGACCAAGCGGGATCCCGCAAATCCTTCCCAGCCCCTCTCCGGCGCACCGGAGTACACCATCAACATCATCGATACTCCTGGGCACGTCGATTTCACCATTGAAGTTGAGCGCTCCATGCGGGTGCTGGATGGGGTGATCGCCGTCTTTGACTCGGTGGGCGGCGTGCAGCCTCAGTCTGAGACCGTCTGGCGGCAAGCCAATCGTTACAATGTGCCCCGCATTGCCTTCGTCAACAAAATGGATCGCATGGGGGCCAATTTCCTCAAGGTTTACAACCAGATCCGGGAGCGCCTCAAGGCCAATGCTGTGCCCATCCAACTGCCCATCGGTGCCGAAGACGGGTTTTGCGGCATTGTTGACTTGGTGCGGATGCAAGCCCGCATTTATATGGATGAGATCGGCAAAGACATTCGTCCGGCCCCCATCCCTGAGGAGATGAAAGATCTCGTGGCAGAGTATCGGGCCAAGCTGGTGGAAGCAGTGGCCGAGACGGACGAAGCTCTGATGGAAAAGTACTTCGCCGAAGAAGATCTGAGCGAAGCCGACTTGATGGCGGGTCTGCGCAAAGGCACGATCAGCGGCCAAATTGTGCCCATGCTGTGTGGCTCTGCCTTCAAGAACAAGGGAGTCCAGATGCTGCTGGATGCGGTGGTAGACTACCTTCCTTCGCCTGTGGATATTCCGGCCATCAAGGGGGTGCTGCCAGATGGCTCAGAAGTGTCCCGCCGTGCCAGCGACGATGAGCCCTTCTCCGCCCTGGCCTTCAAGTTGATGAGTGATAAGTACGGGGATCTCACCTTTATTCGCGTCTACTCGGGGGTGTTGACCAAAGGTACTTATGTGCTCAACTCCACCAAGAACAAGAAGGAGCGAATTTCGCGGTTGGTGGTGCTGAAGGCCGATGAACGCTTGGACGTGGATGAGCTGCGGGCAGGAGATCTGGGAGCTGTGGTGGGCCTCAAGGACACCACCACCGGAGACACCCTCTGCGACGAAAATGCGCCGGTGATCCTAGAGTCACTGTTCATCCCAGAGCCGGTGATCTCGGTGGCTGTAGAACCCAAAACCAAAGCCGATATCGATAAGCTCTCCAAGGCCCTGCAGGCCCTGGCCAAGGAGGATCCCACCTTCCGCGTGTCTGTGGATCCCGAGACCAATCAAACCATCATCTCTGGGATGGGCGAGCTGCACCTGGAGATCTTGGTGGATCGGATGCTGCGGGAGTTCAACGTAGAAGCCAATGTTGGTAACCCACAGGTGGCCTACCGCGAAACCATTCGCAAGCCGGTTAGCCGCGTGGAAGGCAAGTTTGTTCGCCAGAGTGGTGGCCGCGGCCAGTACGGCCATGTGGTTATCGACCTAGAGCCGGCGGAGCCGGGTACGGGATTTGAGTTCGTTTCCAAGATTGTGGGTGGCGTTGTGCCCAAAGAATACATTGGGCCAGCCGAGCAAGGGATCCGAGAAGCCTGCGAATCCGGTGTGCTGGCGGGCTATCCCCTGATTGACATCCGCGCCACCCTGGTGGATGGCTCCTACCACGAGGTGGACTCCAGCGAAATGGCCTTCAAGATCGCCGGTTCGATGGCTCTGAAGGAGGCCGCTCGCAGGGCAAGCCCTACCCTGCTGGAGCCGATGATGAAGGTCGAGGTGGAAGTCCCTGAAGCCTTTGTGGGGGATGTCATCGGGGACATCAACGCCCGCCGCGGCCAGATGGAGGGGATGAATACAGAAGGCGGCATTACCAAAGTCAATGCCAAAGTTCCCTTGGCGGAGATGTTTGGCTATGCCACCGACATTCGCTCCAAAACCCAGGGTCGAGGCACCTTCACGATGGAGTTCAGCCACTACGAGGAAGTTCCTCGCAGTATCGCCGAAGCCATCATTGCCAAAAACAAAGGAAATGAGTAGCTGACTGAAACCAAAAAGGAAGTGATGATTCATGGCACGCGCTAAGTTTGAACGCACCAAACCCCATGTCAACGTTGGCACCATCGGCCATGTTGACCACGGCAAGACCACCCTGACGGCTGCCATCACCACCACCTTGGCTGCTTTGGGTCAGGCCACAGCCAAAAGGTACGATGAGATCGACGCAGCGCCAGAGGAAAAAGCTCGCGGCATTACCATCAACACCGCCCACGTCGAGTATCAGACTGCCAACCGTCACTACGCCCACGTGGATTGTCCCGGCCACGCCGACTACGTGAAGAACATGATCACAGGCGCGGCTCAGATGGATGGGGCCATCTTGGTGGTGTCTGCAGCTGATGGTCCCATGCCCCAAACACGGGAGCACATCCTGTTGGCCCGGCAGGTGGGGGTGCCCAGCTTGGTGGTCTTCCTAAACAAAGAAGACATGGTGGATGATCCAGAGTTGCTGGAGTTGGTGGAGCTGGAAGTGCGGGAGCTCCTCTCCAAATACGACTTCCCCGGCGACGACGTTCCCATCATCAGAGGATCGGCGCTGAAAGCCCTAGAAAGAATGACCGCCAACCCCAAAACCCAGCGGGGCGAAGATCCTTGGGTGGACAAAATTTATGAGCTGATGGATGCGGTGGACTCCTACATTCCCACGCCTGAGCGGGATGTGGACAAGCCCTTCCTGATGGCTGTGGAGGATGTCTTCTCGATTACTGGTCGGGGCACGGTGGCCACGGGCCGGATCGAGCGGGGCCGCATCAAAGTGGGCGAAACGGTGGAACTGGTGGGCCTGCGAGAAACTCGCTCTACCACCGTTACCGGCCTGGAGATGTTCCAGAAAACCCTCGACGAAGGGATCGCCGGCGACAACGTTGGTGTGCTGTTGCGCGGCATTCAGAAGAACGAAGTGGAGCGCGGCATGGTGCTGGCCAAGCCCAAGACCATTACTCCCCACACCAACTTCGAGTCTGAGGTGTATGTCCTCAAGAAAGAGGAGGGAGGTCGCCACACGCCCTTCTTTGCCGGCTATCGTCCTCAGTTCTATGTGCGCACCACCGATGTAACCGGCACCATCTCTTCCTTCACGGCTGATGACGGATCCCAGCCGGAGATGGTGATGCCTGGTGACCGCGTCAGGATGACGGTGGAGCTGATCCAGCCCATCGCCATTGAGCAGGGGATGCGCTTTGCTATCCGCGAGGGTGGCCGTACCGTCGGAGCGGGTGTTGTCTCCAAGATCCTGAAGTAAGCTGCTTTTTCTCGGCAGGGATTGAGTGCTGGCGGCCCCAGACCAACTCAGTTGCGATAGTGGCGCGGAGCACTTTCCCTGCCAGCTTTTTTGAGTCCCCCTTTTTCTGGATTGCTCTCCGGCCATGCCTACCTTGACTCAACAGAAAATTCGTATCCGCCTGAAGGCTTACGATCATCGGCTGCTGGATACTTCCTGCGACAAAATTGTGGATACGGCTCGTCGTACCGACGCCGTACCTGTCGGCCCGATCCCTTTGCCTACTCGGCGCCGCATCTACTGTGTGCTGCGTTCCCCCCACACCGACAAGGACTCGCGGGAACATTTTGAAACCCGCACCCACCGGCGCATTATCGACATCTATTCCCCCTCTTCCAAAACCATCGATGCTCTCATGAAGCTGGATCTGCCGGCAGGGGTAGATATCGAGGTGAAGCTGTGATGGATCTGCAGGGATCCCCCGCTTTCGCAGTCATTTCGTAGAGCTTGGATGAGGGCAGCAGCGGGTGACAACATCGGTTGATCCGGTCGATCGCGATAGTGGTGCAGACCCCTCTCAGGGGTTGGCAACTCCAGGAGCGGCCCAATCCCCCATCCCGGTTTTGGTGGTGGGGGCCCTGGGCAAAATGGGGCGGGAGGTGGTGCGGGCCGTTGCCCAGACGCCCGACATGACCCTAGTGGGGGCAGTAGCCCGCTCGCAATTGGGCTTGGACATTGGCGAGGTGCTGGGCCTGGGATCCCTGGGGGTGGAGATTACCGATGACTTGTCGGGGCAGTTGCTGAGGTTGTCGCAGCGGAGCAACCGCGGCGTGATGGTGGATTTTACCCATCCTCGGTCGGCATTTGAACATGTTCGCTCGGCCATTGCCTTTGGCGTGCGTCCGGTGGTGGGGACGACGGGCCTGACGCCGGAGCAGGTGGAGCGGCTGCGGGATCTGGCGGACAAGTCGGGTGTGGGCTGTTTAATCGCGCCCAATTTTGCCATCGGCATGATTTTGCTGCAGCAGATGGCGCTGCAGGCGGCCCAGTATTTTGACCATGTCGAGATCATCGAGCTGCACCACAACCGCAAAGCGGATGCCCCCAGCGGCACGGCTCTGCAGACGGCCCAACGGCTGGGGCAATTGGGCAAGGCCTTTAACCCGCCCGTTCGCGACAGCGGGACGGAGTCCTCAGTGGAAGAAAAAGAGCTGATCCCCGGTGCGCGGGGAGGGCTCTCTGGCCCCAACATTCCCATTCACAGCGTTCGTCTGCCGGGGTTGATCGCCCATCAGGAGGTCATTTTTGGTGGGATGGGGCAAACCCTCACGTTGAGACACGACACCACGGATCGGATAGCTTTTATGCCGGGGGTGATCCTGGGGATCCGCAAGGTGCTGCAGCTTCAAGGTTTGGTCTACGGGCTGGAGCAGGTCTTGAGCTAGTGGGTCAGGGGAGGGATCCCGGCCTCATCCAGAATGCGGGGGATGAGGTGCTCGGCTTTGACGGCCATCAGATGCACCCCATGGCAGATCTGGCGGGCCTGACGCACCTGTTCGGCGGCAATGCGGATCCCTTCTTCGAGGGGGTGGGCGGCGTTGGCCAGCCGCTGGATAATCCCGTCTGGGATCTTCACTCCTGGCAGGTTGCGGTTGATAAACTCGGCATTTTTGGCCGATTTGAGCAAAAAGATGCCAGCCAGGATGGGCTTGCCGGCGGGACGGCCCAACTTATCCATGAAGCGCTCCAGCTGCTCAAAGTCGGTGACCATCTGGCTCTGGAAAAATTGGGCCCCGTTTTCCAGCTTGCGGTGGAAGCGCCGCTCCAGGCCGGAAAAGCTGCCCGATTGGGGTTCTACTGCTGCCCCCGGCAACAGATGCGTGCCCCCATCCGGGAGAGGTTTGCCGTTGCAATCGAGGCCATTGTTCAGCCGTTGGATAAGCTGCAGCAAGCGCACCGACTCCAGATCGAATACGGGGCGGGCATCGGGGCAATCGCCGATGTGGATGGGATCCCCGGTGAGGGCCAACACATTGCGCAGGCCGAGAGCTGAGGCCCCCAACAGATCCCCCTGGAGGGCCAGGCGGTTGCGATCCCGACAGGCCAACTGCAGGATCGGTTCAACGCCTGCCTGATGCAACAGCAGCGAAGCTGCCAACGGGCTCATGCGGGCCATGGCTCGGTTGGAGTCCGTAATGTTGATGGCATGCACCCGCCCCTTGAGCTGCTGGGCCAAAGACAGCAGGGTGCTGGTGTCGGATCCCTTGGGGGGGGTGATCTCGGCGGTGAGCAGAAATTCCCCCCGCTGGATGGCCTGGGCGAAGCGGGACAGGGGAGGTGATGAGGGGATCAGGGCCACAATTCCTGAAGGAAAGGTAAAACGGCTGGCTTATTATCGACTTTTCCGGGAGGTTTTTCCAGACAGGGCGCCCTTTCTCAGAGCTTGGGCGAGGGAAGGGGGCTGGGCGGGGGCTGCACCCGCATTTCCCCCAGCCATATCTTGGGATCCCCCTGTTGCAGATGCTGCCGCCAATCCTGTGCTGCTGCAGGAGGGATCCCGTCCGGGCTTAAAGTCCAGCTCCAGCCGATCACCTGAGGCCAGCGTTGGGCCTCTAGGGCTGCCAGCAGAGGTTGAGAGGCTTCCGAGCCCAGGGCTGGCCCGCGGATCACCACAGGCACTTCCGGGTTGAGGGCCTCAAGGCGGCGGTACAGCGGTTCAAAAGCGGCGGGATCCCCCGTTACCTGTAGGCTCAGCCAGTCCATCTCAGGGAACCGAGCCCAGGTGGACACGGCCTTGGCATCTTCTCCGTCCAGCTCCACCACCCAGAGCAAATTGGCCGGGGACTCCGTCTCGCTAACGCGAACAGAGCGCAGGGTTTGCATCAGGTGTTGGTAGGCCCGTTGTTGCAGGGAGGACTCCGCACCGCTACCGCGAGCGCGTTCGGGATCCCCGTCGCCAACAACGACGGCCAGGATGATGGGGGTGGCAAAGCGCTGGATCCCGCGGGCCCAAGAGCGCAAGGTCTCATCGTGATCCCCATTGGCCAAGGCAGAAAGTTGGGCTGGATCTAGCCGCAGGCGCAGGTAGGGGACTGAGCCGCTTTCCCGCAGGCGACTGGCCAACTGCTGTGGAAAGTCCTGGCGGGGATCCCAGAGGTGATCCACGGCTGCCCAGGCGGGGGGTTGACCAATGGCCTGGCGGTAGGACAAGAGCTGATCCCAAGTGGGAATGCCCGGCCAAGCAGCCCCGTGATATAGCCGGCCCGGAGGCGGCGGCAGCGGCCTACCCCGTTGAAAGGGGGCAGAGTCAGGTGGGATCGGCGAGGTAAGGACAACCTCCAGCCGCAGCGGCGGCAAAACTTCACCGGCATCGGGATCCGGCAGCGAGACAGGAAGGATCCAACTGCGCTCCTGGAACTGGCCTCTGCTGATCTGCTGGGTGTGGAAGTCCTGGGGAGGCGGCAGCGGTTCTAGGGCCTCTTCCCCCAAAAGCGCCCGCTGAACCTTTAGGCGCACCCCTTCGCCGGGGTGAATCAGGGGCGTGGTGGTATCCAGATGAAAGCTGCCGCTGAGCGTGATAGCAGCACGGAGTCCTGGACGGCTGGAAATCTCATGGGGCTGCACTCGAAAGGAGAAGGTGAGCTGATCAGGGCGATAGGTGCCCAGAGCGCGGGAAGGGGGAGTGGGGGGCGGGGATCCCGGCTGCCATCGGAGGCTCTCGCAGTCGGTGCAGGGGAGAATGGCCTGCGGATGGAGCGAAACGGGAGCCTCGCGGGCGGATTGCAGTTGCTCAGCAGTGATGACAAAACTGGCCCAAAGGTGTTTCAGACGGGGCTCCCGACCAGGCTGAATATCGGAAAAGGATCGGCCTTCGGGAGTGGCCGTCCGCGTGCCGACAGCAGCGCCATCCAGAGGGACTGTAGAAACCGGGTCGCCAGCACATCCCCCCAAAAAACCAACCGACAAAATCAGCAGCAGCGCCCAGCCGCAAGTGCTCCGCACCGCTACCGCGACCCAGGGGTCGAGTTTGCAGTTGGATGGCTGGATCATGATCTCACCTCAATACACCACTCCTGCCCGGCTACCGAAGGGAGTCGATGCCGCTCTCGTCTTGTGGACGGTGCGGTTCCCGACGGGGCACCAACGCAAACGGCCAGCAAGATCCCTTTCCCTCCGGTTGCTAGAGGGATCCTCGCCCAGAGGCACACCCTTTGAGATTGATCCCGATCACACCCGTTGCTGAACGGGAAAGGTCTCCGTCCTGCCCAGGCGAACTATCCCTGCGGCACGGTTGCGACTTCTGGGTAAATGGTCAGGATCCCTTCGTAGAGGATTTGGCCGGGCTGCACCTCCAGGCGGTCAATGCGCACGCCGGGATCCAACTGAATGGGGAAATCGGCCAGGCCGGGGATGGGGATCTCTTGGCCTTCGCTCACCCAGAGGGGATTGACCAGCCGCAACCGGTTGGGGCCTTGGGCTTCTAGGCCGGTCAGCACCGTCACCGGCGCTTCCACCCCTTCGGGAGTGGTCAGGTTAGCCTGGATGCGCAGCCGACCCTGTTCCAGCGTGACCTGAGGCTGGCGGATGAGAAAGGGCACCACTTGGCCCCCAACGGGCAACTGCACCTGGGCCTGGGCCAGTTGGGCTTGGATGAGGGGAGCCTGAAGGGTGCGGTTCAGGTCTTCCTCGGTGAGGCGTAAACTCACCTGCACCGGCACAGGGGCCAATAGCCGCAGCGGGCTCCGTCCCTGGATGGCTTCGCCCACATTGAGGCGAATATCCTGGCCCCGCAGCCGCAGATGGCTGACCTGAAAGCCTTGATAGCTGAGGTTGTCTCCCGACACCTGGGCCTGAGGGATCTGCCCATTCAAAATCTGGGCGTCAGAGCCGGCAATCTGTACCTGCAGGTTATCGACCCTCCGCACCTCAGAACGGATCCAAGCCGCCACCAAAGGGCTGAGAAGGGATCCGGCAATTTGGGCAAATCCGGGCCAAGTCCAAAACATGGTGGGTAGGCTGAGCAGCAATGCAAACCCTAGCCGCTGCCCCGCTTGCGAGAGCCGTTGGCGGCGACAGGCTGCCGATTGGGCTTCGAGAGGAGACGGATCTGGAGCAGGCCGATGGCAAGACGTGAGCAGCACTGGATACCTCAGGAGCAACGACAAGCGATGGTTTCCACCCGAACTACAACCAGACTAGGGCAGGACTTCTCTGCCGAACAGAGGGATCCCCCGCACACTTGGAGAGGCTATCCATCCGTCAACTGCCACCAGAGATACCCCAGCCGCAGGTAGTGAAGCCGTAGCCAGGGCAAAGGGAAAGAGCGGGGCGGCTGGCGAAACAGAGCGCTCATCTGAGAAGGGATCCCGGCGATCTCCTGGGCCAGCATTTTGCCCGCCCACACTGCTGTGGCCACACCGCTGCCGTGATAGGCCAAGCCGTACCACAGGCTGGGATCCGCCGGCGAAGGGCCAATATGGGGGTGAAACTGCCGAGAAAGGCAGACCAGTCCATTCCAGGCGTACTCGATCTCCACCCCTTCCCAAGCAGGGAAAAGACGATAGAGCTGTCGGGTCATCCAAGTGCGCAACTGCTGTCGCTCCGTCGGGGTATCGCGGGTGCCACCCCGTCCCCCAAACAGCAGACGCCCATCCGGCAGCAGACGGTAATAGAACAGCAGCCGCCGCATGTCGTAGAGCGGCGTCGGATCCCACCACCCCTGCGCTTTCTGCTCCTGAGGCGTTAGAGGTCGGGTGACCAGGATGTTGGACAGTGCCGGCAACAGGGATCCCGCCAGTTGGGGATACAGGGCCTCTGGGGTGTAGCCATTGGTGGCAATGACCAAGTGCCGAGCGCGCACCGTTCCTCCCGGCGTGTGACAGATGTGTTGGGATCCCACCTTTTCCCAGGCCATGACCGGACTGCCGCTGTACAGTTTTGCCCCCCACCGGTGGGCTGCTTGGG
This sequence comes from Synechococcus sp. R55.4, assembly GCF_047461935.1. NCBI lineage: Bacteria > Bacillati > Cyanobacteriota > Cyanophyceae > Synechococcales > Synechococcaceae > Synechococcus > Synechococcus sp. R55.4. Next base: position 17,071 of record NZ_JANSIF010000026.1, read on the forward strand.
CCAGCCCTTGGGTGAGCTTGAGGGGGTTGAGGCCAAACCCCACCCCGATGTGCAAAGCACCGTGGTTCTCTTGGCTGTCGAAGCCGCGTTCCCGCAGCTCTTTGGAGTTGAGAAGCTGGGCCGGGTAGCCCGCCACCTGAGTACAGATCTGGTACTCGGCCTCCAATTCCGACCACGCCTGGGGACGATGGGCCACTGCGTAGCAGCCCTGTCCCTGGGCCTCTAGGGAGAAGCCCTCGCTGGCCGCCAGCTCCTGAACGGTTTCCACTGCCTGCCATTGATCCCGGTAGTAGCGCTCTGTCTCTGCCAGGCCCACCCGCCGCACCATCTGGGTGTGGGTAAGGTGGCTCGACCCCACCCCGCAAAAGCCACCGTTGCGTCCCGAGGCCCCCCAACCCAGGGATCCCGCCTCCAGCAGACAAGCATGGATGCCGTGGTCGCGGGCCAGGTGCAAGGCCGTCGATAGCCCCGTCAATCCTCCCCCCACAATGACCACCTCCGCGCCCACCTGCGCTTGCAAAGGTGCCGGATGCCGCCAACCGGGATCTGCTATCGTGCTGTCCCAGTAGCTGCCGACCGGGCAGGCAGGATCGTAGGTGCTGGCAGGATAAAGGCCCTTTCTCATACGAGCAATGGGAAGAACATCTTGCTGGGCAACGCCGAAGTGCTCGGTACCGCTGAGGCGACCGGTCGCAGGACAAATGCTGAAGGGGATCCCCTCACTCCTGGGCAACGCTGTCGCAACCGGCAGCAGCGGCCTCCACATCGGCAGGGGTATTGCAGTCCAGGAAGATCTCAGGAGTGTAGAGCTCCACCTCCTGTACCCGCCTGCCCAGATCCTGCAACAACCGGCGCAGGCCCAGGGTTTCTTCTCGGAGATCCAACAGCTTTTCCCGCAAGCGCCTGTCGATCAGGGTAGGGTGCCCCCGTCGCCCTCGATGCACCGGCACAGTAGCCCAAGCGCGGTGGCGCAGATGGTACTCCAGCAAGCTGTGGTAGATCCACGCCGGGCGGGGCTGATCCACCGCCGAAATGGCCAGCACCTGAAAATCGGCAGGGATCCCTTCCACCCCTACCCGAATGGAGTGGGTCTTGCCCAGCTCAGGAGCCGGATTGACCAGCACCTCTGCCCCTGCCAAGTGGGGTTGGGCTGCCGCCAAATGCTGGGATCCCAGCACCACCCAGGGTTGAAACCCCGCCTGTCGCCACTGAAAAATCTGGTAAGAGAGCAGGGTTTGCCCGTCTTTCCAGGGCAGAAAGGCTTTCGGCTCTCCCATCCGCGTGGAAAACCCAGCCGCCAAGATCAGCGCATGCAGCTTCGGCTCATTTGCCAAGGAGCTTCACCAGCAGAATGCCAAACAAATATAGAAACGTCACAGCCCCGGCCAAAAGGCTCTGGGTGAGGGGATCCGTCGAGGGGGTGAGAATGGCCCCCGCCACCACCGCGCCCAGAACCACATAGCGCCAGCCCTTGAACATCTGCTCGGCAGTCACCAGCCCCAGCGCCCCCAGCAGCGCCTGCAAAATCGGCACCTGAAAGGCCAGGCCGGTGCTGAACAGCAGCAGCAGCACAAACTCAAAGTAGCGGTCGATGGACCAAGCCTGATCCACCACCCCTTCGCCGTAGCGGATGAAAAAGTTAAGCGCCGCCGGAATGAGGAGATAGTAGGCAAAGACCAAGCCGGCCACAAAGAGAAGGCTGGATCCCAGCACCACCGGCCCCAGCAGCTTGCGCTCCTTCACGCTCAGCCCCGGCAAGACGAAGCGGGCAATTTGGTAGAGCAAAAAGGGTGTGGCCAGCAATAGCCCCGAGTAGGCCGCCACCTTCACAGAAACGAAAAAATACTCCCCCGGCGCCAGTTGCAAAAAGGTAACCCCCCGAGCGGGCACCTCCAGCAGGGCGACAATGCGGTTCACCACGGCAAAGCAAGCGATGATGCAGATCACCACCGCGATCACGCTGGCCAACAGGCGGCTGCGCAGCTCTTCCAAGTGCTCCATCAAGGTCATCTCGACCTCGTAGGGAAACTCCGGATCCCGCACCCGACCAGACTCAGGGGCCGCCGCGGCTTGCTCCGGGGATTCGGTCTCAGAGGCAAGGGTCATGGGCCAAGGTGTAACGAGACGTTCCCCGCTATCTTAGCGCTGCCCCCTCTCCAGGGAAAAGCACTTGTCGAGCCGCTATAGGGGGATGTAGCCCTGGCCTGTTAAGGGGATCCCGGGGCCTGAGCAGATGAAACTGGGAAGGGGAGCGGTTGCAGTTTTTAGCGCTTGCCCAAGCCCAGCGCCTTTTCCACCTGCTGGGCGGCATAGGCCATGGCAAAACAGCAGATGAAGTAGATTAGGCCGATAAAAAACAGCACTTCCCGCTGGGTGCCCAGCCAGTTGGGGTTGGTGAACACCACGCGCCCCGCCTGCAGCAGGTCGATGAGGCCGACAATGAACACCAGTGACGTGTCTTTGAAGAGGGTGAGGAACTCGTTCACCAGCGCCGGAACGGCTGCCCGCAGTGCCTGGGGCAAAATCACCAAAGCGGTCACTTGAAAGGGGTTCAAGCCCAGCGCCCGTGCCGCCTCCAGCTGGCCCAGCGGGATCGACTGCAGGCCGCCCCGCACGTCCTCGGCCACGTACACGGCTGTAAACAAGATGAAGGCCACCTCCGCCCTGATGATCAGGTTGACGCTGATCCCCCCCAGAAAGAAGGGCACCAACAGCCAGGCGGCAAACAGAATGGTGGTCAGAGGCACCCCCCGCACCAGCTCGATCACCAGCGTGCAGAAGATCCGGATCACCGGCAACGCCCGATTGGCCCGGCCCAATGCCAGCAACACCCCGATGGGAAAGCCGATGATCATGGCGGCTGCCGCCAAGATCAAGGTCAGCAGCAGTCCAGACAGTTGCTCAGCCCGCACTGCCGGCCAATTGGGGCCCAGGTCGCCCAGCAGCAGCTGCAGACAGAGGGGCAAGATCAAGGCCCAAACCCAGATGGAAGCCAGCCGCCAGGATTCCCGTCCCCGACTGAGGGCAATAGCGGCAAAAGTCGCTCCAGAGCAAACCGCCAGCCACCCCTGCGACTGGGTTCCCAAAGGCAGGAAAGCGGCCAAGCCCATAGCAGCTCCCAAGAGAATGAGGTAGTGCAGCAGCACACCGCCCCAAGCCCCCCCCGCTACCCCCAAGGTGGCCAGCACAATTCCCAACACCGCCCACACCCGCCACAGTTGGCTGCTGGGGTAGGTGCCGCTGGCAAAGATTTTCAGGTTGGCCGGGATCACCTCCCAGCGGGCTTGGGTGAACGCCCAGTTCCAGAACAGGGAAATTGCCCAGGCCAACACCAAGGCAGAGACCAAGGTGAGCAAGGTGCTCAGCCAGGAGTCGAACAGGTTGCGGCGCACCCAAGCCAGAGGACTTTGTTTCTCCCTGGGGGGGAGTACCTTTTCTTCTACAAGGGGAGAGGAGAGACTGCTGGGCATGGGTTAGCGCTCCACCAATTTGACGCGGGCATTGAGCCAGTTCATGCCGTAGGAAACCACCAGGTTGAAGGTCAGATAGGTGGCCATGAGGATGGCGAACATCTCCACCGAGCGTCCCGACTGGTTGATGATGGTGCTGCTGATGTTGAACAGATCGGAGAAGCCAACGGCAATGGCCAAGCTGGAGTTTTTGATCAGGGTGAGATACTGAGTGTTCAACGAGGGGATCATGATCCGCAGGGCCTGGGGCACAATCACCAAGCGAAAGGTTTGCAGCTCCGACAGGCCGACGGCCCGGGCCGCCTCCCACTGCCCCCGCGGCACCGCCAAAAAGGATCCCCGCACCACTTCGGCAATGTAGCAACCGGTGTAGGTCACCAAGCCCAGCATCATGGCGGTAAACTCCGCCGAAAGCTGGATCCCACCCCGGAAGTTAAAGCGCTCCAGTACCGGGACATCCAGCCGCACCGGCGGCTCTGGGAAGAGCACCCAGCAGGCCACCGCCAGCAGCGCCACCCCCGCAGCCACCCACAGGTTCCGCTGCCGGGATCCCAGCTCGGGTCGGCAGACTAGGAGCAGCTTGCGGATCCCCCACCCAGCCGCGATTACAATGGCCAGCGCGGGAACCAGCCAGCCGCTGGGATCCAACCCGGGCAGCTTCACTCCCCGCTGGTTGATAAAGACAAGCCCGCCGATGGAGAGACTGTTGCGCACCCCCGGCAGGGTGAGGATCACCCCCTGGTACCAGAAGATCACGATCAGCAGCACCGGGACATTGCGAAAGATCTCGGTAACAACGGTGGCCAGCTGGCGGGCCAGCCAGTTGCTGGAGAGGCGAGCCATCCCCAGGACAAAGCCCATCGCCGTCGCCAACACAATGCTGACTGCCGACAGCCAGAGGGTGTTCACCGCTCCCACCGCCAGAGCCTTCAGGTAGCTCTCGGAGGGGTCGTAGGGGATCAGCCCCTCGGTGATCCCAAAGTTGGCGGAGTTGCCCAGAAAGCGAAAGCCCAAACTGATGCCCAGGCGGCGCAGGCTGGCGAGGAGGTTCTGAGCAAGGATCCCGAACACCAGCAGCACGGCCACGACAAAGGCCACCTGCAGCAAGAGCTTCAGGATACGCTCATCCCGCCACCAGGGGGGGCGAAGGTGGGGCTGGTCAGACAGTGCAGTCATGGGGCGCAGGCAACAATCCAAAGTATGACAGGAAACAAGGGATCCCTGGCCGGTACTGACCAACCGGGATCCCTAGGCCCGGATTCCGAATCAGCCGATCAGCGGAAAGGCGGCGCGTACTGGATCCCGCCTTTGGTGTAGGGCTGGTTCAAGCCCCGCGGCACGCCCAAGGGGGTCAGGTGGCGGTTGAAGATCTCGCCGTAGTTGCCCACCGCCTTGATGACATTGACCACCCAATCCGGCTTCAGGCCCAGCAGCTCTCCCAGGTTGCCTTCCTGGCCCAAGAAGCGGCGAATGTCCGGATCCTCCGACTTGAGGAACTCGTCCACATTGGCGCTGGTGATCCCCTTTTCTTCTGCATAGAAGAGGGCGTAGACCGTCCAGTTCATAATGTCGGAGAAACTCTCATCTCCGTGGGGAACCAGCGGCCCCAAGGGCTCTTTGGAAATGATCTCCGGCAAGATCACGTGGTCATCAGGAGAAGCCAAGCTGGCCCGGCGGGAGATGAGGGCGCTTTGGTCGCTGGTGATGGCATCGCAACGGCCCTCTTCGTAGGCGTTGAAAGAGGAATCGTCGCCGTCGAAGGTCACCGGGGTAAAAGGAATGCCACGGGCGCGGAAGGTATCCGCCAAGTTCAGCTCGGTGGTGGTGCCGGCAATCACACAGATGGTGGCCCCCTTCAGATCTTCCAATTTCTCCACCCCCAGCGACTTCTTCACCATAAATCCTTGGCCATCGTAGTAGACGGTGGGGCCGAAGGTGACCGCCCACTCCCGATCCCGGGTGAGGGTCCAGGTGGTGTTGCGGCTAATCATATCGACCTCGCCCGACTGAATCGCAGACTGGCGATTGGCCGCCGTCAGGTAGACGTATCGAACCTTGTCCGGATCTCCAAAGAGAGCGGCAGCTACTGCCCGGCAGATGTCGATATCAAAACCCACATACTTGCCTTGGTCATCCAGGTTGCCGAATCCGGGCAGTTGGTTGTTTACCCCACAGATCAACTCGCCCCGAGCCTTGATGCGGTCGGTGAGCGGCCCCAGCTGCGCCCAAGCGGGAAGGGACTGCAGGCCCATAGACAACGCCAGTGCCCCGGCCAAGGGAGCCAATCCGTTCAAATGCTTTATCCAGTTCATAAAATTACCCCATGTCAATCCTCAAGATCTTCGTCGTCAACAGTCGTTCATACACGGCACTTCAACCGAGATACCGTGCCATTGGGTTACACTCCTGCCACACCCCACACCCCATAGAATGGTTTGCCATAGGCGCCTACGATTTTCTCAAAGCCTTACATGTCAGGGCGTATGGAAATGTTGCAGAGGCTACGGTTGTGGCTCGGCCAGTTCTGCCATGGTACCCATGCCTGCTTTGGTGAAACTTAGGGAGTCACCCACCCATGCAAGGATCCCCGCACATAAGGTCTTCACTCTCTCCGCAAAGTGCAGCCAGCGCTGACATTATCCAATGCGAAGATGTTCACAAATGGTACGGCGATTTCCACGTCCTCAAGGGCATTACCACCCGCATCCGCCGCGGAGAGGTGGTGGTGGTCTGTGGGCCTTCAGGTTCGGGCAAGTCAACGTTTATTCGCACGTTGAACCGCTTAGAAGAACACCAGAGAGGGCGCATTGTGGTAGATGGCATTGAGCTAACCAGCGACCTGCGCAACATCGATGCCATTCGCCGCGAAGTGGGCATGGTTTTTCAACAGTTCAACCTGTTTCCCCATCTCACGGTTTTGCAAAATGTAACCCTTGGCCCAATCCACGTGAAAAAGATGAAAAAAAGCGAGGCGATAGAGCGGGCCATGGAACTGCTGAGCCGGGTGGGGATCGCCGAGCAAGCGGAAAAATACCCGGGGCAGCTTTCGGGGGGGCAGCAGCAGCGGGTGGCAATTGCCCGCGCCTTGGCCATGAATCCGGCGGTCATGCTCTTCGATGAGCCCACCTCGGCCTTGGATCCAGAGATGATCAAGGAGGTGCTGGACGTGATGCGGGAGTTGGCCCGCTCGGGGATGACCATGGTGTGTGTAACCCACGAGATGGGCTTTGCCCGCGAGGTGGCGGATCGGATTATCTTCTTCGACCGCGGCAAGATCGTGGAGGAAAACACCCCCCAAGAGTTTTTCAGCAATCCGAAAGAAGAGCGCTCCCGCCTGTTTTTATCCCAGATCCTTTCCCACTAGCGAGTCCTTCAGAAGGGGGTGAGGCGTGCCAGAAAAGCCCCCTCCGGCTCTTGATAGACAATCTGCCCCTGCCAGCCGTTGGCGTGGGCACACTGCAGCAGGGTTTCCGGATCTACAAATAGCCAGGGAAAGGGATCCCCCCGCTGGCCGTTGTACTCGGCTACAAAGTTCACTACCTTGGCTTTTGCCTCGCTCCCTTCCTGCCAATCTTCTGAGCCACCTGCTTCGAGGTGGGCAGGAGCGGCCAGCTTGCCAGAGGGATCTTCCAAGTTTTCTAAACGCCCTCCCTCTTCTGCCGGCAGATTCCGCAGATCTGCGAGGTCGCTGGCATCGCTCAAATCGGTGGAATCCAGGAGCAACTGGCCAGTGGGCTGAACCCAGTGGCGAGCCAGGCGCAAAAAACGCTCCAAGCCCGACAGGGATCCCGCCAAGCCGACGCCGTTCATCAGCAGGAGTAGGGTATCGAAGGGCTCTCCTGGCCCCGCCCAGTGGAAAAGATCGGCGGCAATGCGGCAGCGCACCCCCCGCTCTGCCATGATCTGCAACGCCACCGGGGAGCGATCCAAGGCAGCCACGGCCAATCCTTCCTCCTGCAGCAGCAGGCTGTGGCGGCCCGTGCCGGCGCCGATGTCCAGCACCCGACCGCGGCATAGATCCAAAGCCATGGCCTCCACCTCCGGCAGCTCCTGGGTGAAGAACACCTCTGGGGAGACCACCTGGGGCTCTTCCGCCAACGGGATCCCCTCCAGGCCGTAGGCATGCAAGAGCAGGGATCCCTTGGCCTCTCCTCGGTGCCAGTCCCACAGCGCTTGCTCCAAGGGATCCTGAAGTGGGTAATTCTCGACAGCCTTTATCATGGAAGGGGAAAGCTAAACCATTGACCCGATGGCCATCGTCGCCTTTCTTTACGGTGCCGCTATCGTCCTTTTGCTGATTGCAGCAGTGGTTTGGGCAACATCTCGGCAGTTCAACGCGGAGACCAGACCGCAGGCCGGCACCCCACCAGAAGAGCCCCCAGAAACCCCATCTGTTCCTGTTTCCATTGTGGAGCAGCTAGAGCGCCAATACCGCAACAGCCCTTCCTACCGTCCCCACCCTTAAGTTATTCTTCGAGAAGCCTCTGAAAATCCTTGAAAAGACGGGTTTTTGAGGATCCCTGAGGGCACGAGCAGTGTCTTTGCTGGCCGAAGGTCGGCGTTTTCTTCCCTGAATCATGGTTGTCAAGTCTCCGCCACCCATTGTCTACATCGTCCTGGGTCTATTGCTCCTCTGGGGCGGTCATCGTGCTTGGCGGGCGGGCTATGTTCGCTGGCCGGAAGGCATTTCTCTACCGCTAGTATCGCTGCCAGGGTTGGGGGGTGGAGCACAAGATCTGCTCCTGACCAGCGGCGAGCGCACCTTGTTTGCCGATAGCAGTCCCGCTGCCGTTGCCGCTGCAGAGCTGTTGCGCCAAGGTAACCTCAGCGCGGCCATCCCGGTGTTGGAGATGGGGCTGCAAAGCAACCGCAACGACCCGGAAGCTCGCATTTTCTTGAACAATGCCCGTGCCCAGCAGCAGGGCAGTCCCTTGAGCCTGGCGGTGGTGGTGCCCATCTCCAGCAACCCCAACCGCGCCAAAGAGACCCTGCGCGGGGTGGCGCAAGCTCAGGAGGAGCTTTTCCAACAGGGGGGAATCGGAGGACGGCTGCTGCGGGTAGTGATTGCCGACGATGGCGATAACCCTGAGCGAGCAGCAGCGGTGGCCAAAGCCCTGGTGGCGCAGCCTGAGATCTTGGGGGTGATTGGCCATAACACCAGCGATGCCACCCTGGCTGCAGCCGAGGTTTATCAGCCTGCCGGCTTGGCGATGATCTCCTCCACCTCCACCAGCACTCGCATCAGCATGCTGGGGGATGCCATTTTTCGCACCGTGCCCTCCGATCAAGTGGCCGGCACACAACTGGCCCGTTATGCTCTCAGCACGTTGCGGCTGCAAAGGGTGGCCATCTTCTACAACCCCAACAGCGCTTACAGTACCAGCCTGCGGGACGCCTTTGCCTCCACCCTGACCAGCGAAGGGGGCATCGTGCTGGCGGAGTTCGACTTATCGGCGTCGGACTTCAACCCCCAGGCCAGCCTGCAAAGGGCCGTCGGCCAAGGAGCCCAGGTAGCTTTTTTAGCTCCCACGGCTTCCGTAGCCGAAAAAGCGCTGGCCGTAGCCCGCGAGAACGCTGTAGCTGGTAAGCCCCTTGCTCTTCTGGGCGGCGATGTGCTCTTCAGCCTCACCACATTGCAAGAAGGGGGAGCAGCGGTAGAGGGCTTGGTGGTGGCGGTACCCTGGCATCCCCAGGTGCCGCGCAACCGCGAGTTTGCCCAGAAGGCAGCCCAGCTCTGGGGAGGGCAGGTGAGCTGGCGCACCGCTCTGGCCTACGACGCCACCCGGGCTTTTTTGCGAGCCATCCAGCAGGGATCCCCCAGCCGCAGCGCTGTTCTCGCCGCCCTGGGCGACCCGAACTTCCGCTTGCCGGACGGCGCTTCCGGAGAAGTGCGCTTCTTGCCCTCCGGCGACCGCAACGCTCCCAACGTGCTGGTGCGGGTTGAGCCCGGCAACCGCTCCGGTACCGGCTACGATTTTGTGCCTCTCCCCTAGGGATCCCGGCAGACGCTACAGTGGGGGATGCTCTCAACTCTCTCGATCTCCCCAGATCGGATGGATCCCATGCCCACTCGGATCACAGCCTGCTTTCAGGCGCTGCGCAGCCGTGGTGAAAAAGCCCTCATCCCCTACCTCACCGCTGGGGATCCCAACTTGGAAACCACCTTTGAGGCTTTGCAGGTTCTGGATCAGAGTGGCGCCGATCTCATCGAGCTGGGGGTACCCTACTCGGATCCCTTGGCGGATGGGCCGGTGATCCAAGCAGCAGCCACCCGCGCCCTCAGCCGGGGAGTCACTTTGGGCGCCATTCTACAAGGCTTGCGCCGCCTCTCTCTGCAGGCCCCCCTGATCCTGTTCACCTACTACAACCCCATCCACCAGCTCGGCATCCCCAACTTTCTGCATCAACTGCGGCAGGCCGGCTGTGCCGGTTTGGTCGTCCCCGATTTGCCTCTGGAAGAGGCGGGATCCCTGCGACAAGCAGCCCAGGCCGAAGAGATCGACCTCATCCTGCTGGTGGCCCCCACCAGCCCCCCGGAGCGCATGCGCCGCATTGCCCAGCAGTCCAGTGGCTTTGTCTACTTGGTCAGCACCACCGGCGTTACCGGCGAACGGGCCACCCTGGAAAAGCGGATCCCGGCTTTGCTGCAGCAACTGCGCCAACAAACCCCCCTGCCGATTGGGGTGGGCTTCGGCATCTCCACTCCCGACCAGGCCCGCCAGATCGCTCTCTGGGGAGCAGATGCGGCGATTGTGGGCAGCGCATTTGTGCAACGGCTGGCCAAAGCCCCCACGCCTGAAGAAGGACTGCAACAAATAGCTCACTTTTGTCGAGCCCTCAAAGCGGCCCTGCAAGAGGTGACCCCTCCAGAGCGCTGACCGAAGCGCGAGGAGCGTGGAGCGGCGGAAAAATCCCCCGGCTTTAGCCGTGGGGAGAACGTCAGTTCTGTTCAGGAGGGCGCCAACTCAGGTTGCTTCCATCTCAAAACAAATGTTTACATTCCGTAAGCCAGCCTGTAGACCCATTTCCCCCCTGCTGCGCCCCACAGTCGGGGGATCCCAGGCTAAGCAGACATTTTGGTATCGATGGGTTTGTAAATCTTCACAAAACACTCATCCCTCCCGCGATATAAAATTAGGCTGGATGCTCGGCTGTCTGAAAGTCGCAGAGGTTCTTGACCTATCTAAAAATTGGGGGGTTCGGTGGGGGTAGTTTTGAGCAGCCTGCTGCCACGGAATCCCCAGTTTTTGGAGGTCAAAGAGGATCCCGCAAAAAAGCTTGGGATTTGGCTTTTGGGAGGTTCAGCCAGTCGCTCATCGCTTTTTGGAAAGACCAGAAGGAGATCCATCATGCAAGACGCCTTTACCCGGGTGATCGCTCAGGCAGATGCACGCGGTGCCTTTTTAAGTGACCAAGACTTTGACCGTCTGGCGGCTTTGGTGGCAGAGGGCAACAAGCGCCTGGATGCCGTCAACCGCATGACCAGCAACGCCGCCCAAATCGTAACCAACGCAGCTCGGTCTTTGTTTGCTCAAGAGCCGGATCTGATCGCTCCCGGTGGCAATGCCTACACCAACCGTCGCATGGCCGCCTGCCTACGGGACATGGAGATCATCCTGCGCTACATCACCTATGCCACTTTGGCCGGGGATAGCTCTGTGCTGGAAGATCGCTGCCTGAACGGCCTGCGGGAAACCTACATTGCTCTGGGGGTGCCCACCACTTCTGTGGCCAATGCCATTGCTGCTATGAAGAAGGAAGCGCTGGCCAAGATCATGGATCCGAAGGGCATCACTCCTGGGGACTGCTCGGCGCTGCAAAGCGAAGTGGCCAGCTACTTCGATAAGGCTGCTGCCGCCATCGTTTGAGCTTTGGGTCGAAGCTGGCTTAGTCGTCCCTTTTTAGATCGGTTAGATCCCTTCATTTCTGATAGGCAGGTGGAGATCCAGTCCGCCTTTCCTACAGAATGTTCGTTAACAACACAATTGATGAATTTAGGAGTTGCAAGGTGAAAACCGTCATCACTGAAGCGATTGCTGCCGCTGACAATCAAGGGCGTTTTCTGAATGCCAGCGAGCTGCAGGCCGTGAATGGTCGTTACCAGCGTGCTGCTGCTTCTCTGGAAGCGGCCCGTGTCCTAACCAACAATCAGCAAACCCTGGTGCGGGAAGCGGTGCAGGAAGTGTTCAAGAGGTTCCCTTACTTGACCCAGCCGGGTGAAATGGGCCACGGCGATGTGTTTCAGGCCAAGTGTGCCCGCGACATCGGCTACTACCTCCGCTTCATCACCTATTCCCTGGTTGCGGGTGGCACCGGCCCCCTCGATGAATACTTGGTAGCCGGGCTGCGGGAAGTGAACCGCTCCTTTAACCTCTCTCCGAGCTGGTACATCGTGGCTCTGCAGTACATGAAGAGCCGCGCTCTGGGCATGCTGAGCGGCCAAGCGGCCAACGAAGCTGCCATCTACTTCGATTACGCCATCAACGCCCTCAGCTAAGGGATCCCAGGGCAAAGATCCCCGCTTGTTGGGAGGGGACGATCTCTTTCTTCGTCTTCCAAGTGTGTATCTCTCCAGAGCAGGCGGCGGCTCCAGAGAGGTCTATTCCACCTGTTTCTAGGTTGGCTTAGCGCCTCGGCTCCCTTTGAGCCAGTTGGGTTAGTCGCCTGCTCTCTAGTCTGGGGGAGTTAACCTCTGGGTTCTAGACATTGCCTGGTGGCAACGCGGCTGGCCCGCAAAAGTAGCCGGTACAGCTTGTCCGGCGCTTGGTTGCCCCTGACAGTCCTCTAAACGAAATCTGATAATAATTGGGGAAAGCGATGTTCGGTCAAAGCACCACCAGCCCTGAAGCTCTGACAGAAGCCGGCAGCCGGGTTTACCGAGTTGAGTACACCGGCCTGCTCAACCCTCCCGATGCTCTGGCCACCTCTGCCAAAGTTCGCCGCAGCACCCTGAGCGCCACCGTCCCCTACAGTCGGTTGTCTGCCGAGATGCAGCGCATTCTGCGGATGGGTGGCAAAATCGTGCAGGTCACTGCCTTGTCGGGAGCCAATGCCTCTCCTGCTCAGGACAACGGTGCTGCTGAGTAAGGGATGCTCGACGGCTAACTGAAGTTACCGGCAAGGTTGCCCAGGTGTCATGAACAGCTCTGCAACGGTTCGTATGGCATCCAACACGGCGGTGCTGCCACAGCAGCTTAGCTGGGAGCAGGCGATAGCCCGGCTGCAAGGGGATGACTTGCAAGATCGCTACTATGCCGCCTGGTACTTGGGCACAGTTCGGGATCCACGTGGGGTAGAGCCACTGCTTTTGGCGTTGCAGGATGAACGGGATCGCACCGCCTTGGGGGGCTATCCTCTGCGCCGCAATGCTGCCAAGGCCCTGGGGCAAATCGGGGACTTGCGGGCCGTGCCCGGTTTGATCGAGGCCCTCACCTGTACTGACTTCCACGTGCGGGAAGAGGCTGCCTATGCCTTGGCTCAATTGGGGGACAAGCGAGCAGTGGATCCCTTGCTGGCACTGTTGCAGTCTCGCGAACAGGATCAGCCCTGGGAAGCCCTTATCGAGGCACTGGGCCAGCTTCAGGCCACCGAGGCTGAGGCAGCAATCCGACCCTTTTTGAGCCATCCCTCCGAACGGGTGCGTTCGGCAGCGGCTTGGGTGCTCTACCGCTTTACGCAAGCCGAGGAGCTGACCCAAATCCTAGTGGCGCTCCTGGCCCACTCCAACTCCAGCTTGCGACAGGCCGCTTTGTTCGACCTGGCCGAATCGGGATGGGTGGCGGGGGCACCGCTGTTGGCAACAGCCGACGTAGCGCTCAACCTGCGCATCAATGCTCTGAAGCGGCTGTTCGATGTGGCGCTTCAGTTGGGGCGGGTACCGCCGGCTCAGGTGGCGGCAGCGATCCTTCCGCAACTGGAGAGGCTCTTTTAGGATTTTGGGGCGCTCAGTGCCTTTGATTTAGATCATTTCAGATGCTTCAACTGTACCTTTGACTACTCGTTGCTTATGTCCTCCACCTCGGCTGCTCAAGCGCTTCCCACTGCTGTGGCTCAACTGGCGGCAGAGTTGGAGCAGGCCACGTCGCCTGAGGACTTGCTGCGGGTGGTGAGGGCGCTGGGGGCTCTGGGCCAAGTGGAAGGGATCCCCATCTTAATTCGCGCCTTTGGGTTTAATCGCCCTGCAGTTGGGGAGGCTGCTCTGGAGGAGGTGCTGCGCTTTGGGGAAGCCGCGGTGCAGCCCTTGCTGAGCCATATTGACGGTTTTGACTATGGGGCGCGGGCCTATTCGGTGCGGGCTCTGGCCCGTATTGGCCATGGGGATGCCTACCCCTTTTTGGCGGAAGCCATTGTAGCGGACTTTGCCCCCAGTGTGCGACGGGCGGCGACCCGTGGGCTAGGACGAGTGGCGGCCAAGCGGCCCTTGCTCGATCAAGAGCGAGCCTTGCAACTGTTGCGGCAATGTCTTGCCGATGCCGATTGGGGAGTCCGCTACGCCGCCGTTGGATCCCTGACGGACTTGGCTCGCCAGGGTGAACAATCTCTGCGCCCCTCAGTCGAGGCTGCGCTCCAGATGGCCCTGGAAGATGCCGATCCTCTGATCCCTCTCCGCGCCCAGATGAGCTGGCAGGAATTGGCTGCTGAGCCTTAGCTTCCCTGCTCTAGTGTGTCTTTCTCGGTTTTTCTCGTTTTTTCAGGAGCACCACCTATGTCTCTTCCGTTGCTTGCCGATCGCCCCACCACCCAAAATGAACGGGTGCCTCGCTACTTTGTAGCCAGCGACGAAACCCCGCCGGTCTACCGTCCTGACGACCCGACAGGAATTGACAACATCATTCGCGCCGCCTATCGCCAGATCTTCAGCGAGCATCTGATGCTGGAGAGCTATCGGCAAAAAGCTCTGGAATCCCAGTTGCGCAACGGGGCAATCTCGGTCAAAGAGTTTGTGCGCGGCCTGGGCAAGTCGGAGGTGTACCGGGATCTGGTCATGGTTCCCAACGACAACTACCGCTTCATCGAGGTCACCTTCCAGCGCTTTTTGGGTCGGCCCACCTACAGCCAACAGGAGCGCATCAAGTACTCCATCATCGTTGCCACCAAGGGGCTAGATGGCTTCATCGACGCTGTGGTGGATAGCGAAGAGTACAATGCCGCCTTTGGGGACGATGTGGTGCCTTACCAACGCCGTCGCCTGTCGGAAAAGCCCGCCAACCTGGTAACCCCCCGCTATGGAGCTCGTTGGCGCGATGTCTCCGGCGTGAAGCGCTCGACGCGGGAAGTGGTGCGCACCTATCGTCTCACCCGTCCTCCCAAACCCGGGGATCCAGAAAACTTCCTCAACATGGCCCGCATGCTCAATCCCAAGCCGGCTGCACGGCAAAACATCAGCGTCTTCGATCTGAAGATCCCTGACATGACCACCAACCGCCGCTAGGACTGGACGAACTCCCCAATCCGCCGGGCCGATCGATCCGAGGCTGTTCGGATGGGTCGGCCTGCCGCTGTGCCTGGGGCAAGATTCGTTATAATCCTGGTGATGCTTCTTAACACTTGGGTCGCATGAAGAATCCGGTTGTGCAGGCTTTTTTTGTCGGCAAGGCTGTGGCAGACGTTCTGCGCGAGCGTTTGGAAAGCGCCCTCACCGATATTGCCGGGGAAGTGGGCAAGGTGTGGGCTGAGCTGCAGGAGGGCTGGCAAACCTTTGCCCAGGATGTCATGACCCGAGCTGAGGCAGAAGCATCCATGGCCGCCCAGGAAAGGGTGCCGCCTCCTTTCCAGACAGAAGATCTGCAGGCAACTCTGGACGACTTGCGGGCGGAAGTGGCGCAGCTGCGCTCCGAGTTGCAGAAGTACCGGAGTCGAAACGCTTGAACGCGAGCCTTTTGGGATCCCGGACTTCTTTGGGATCACAACCCGTCAAGCCCTATACCGCCTACCGCTGGGCCCGGGAGAACTATACTCGCCAGGGCCGCATGCTGGACATTTGGCGATTTGTGCTCACCTGGCTGTTTTACCTTTGGCTGGATCAGCAGGCTTGGAGCTATGGGGGACAACCCACGCCCGAGCGAAAGGCCCAGCGCCGCCGGGCCAGAGCCATTTGGATCCGCGAAACGCTGCTTAACTTAGGCCCTACTTTTATTAAAGTGGGGCAGTTTTTCTCCACCCGCGCCGATCTCTTCCCCTCGGAATATGTCGAGGAGCTCTCCAAGCTGCAGGATCGGGTGCCTGCTTTCAGCTACGAACAGGTGGCGGCAATTGTGCAGCAGGAGCTGGGCAGGCCGATCACCCAAATCTACAGCTACTTTGATCCCACCCCTTTGGCCGCTGCCAGCTTGGGGCAGGTGCATCGCGCCAAGCTGAAAACCGGGGAAGAGGTGGTGGTGAAGGTGCAGCGTCCGGGGCTGACCCGCTTGTTCACCATCGATTTGGAGATCTGCCGTGGGATTGCCGAGTTCTTTCAGTATCGCACCTCTTGGGGCGGGCCGGGCCGCGACTGGATCGGCATCTACGAAGAGTGTCGGCGCACCCTCTGGGAAGAGGTGGATTACCTCAATGAGGGCCGCAATGCCGATACCTTCCGTCGCAACTTTCGGGATATGCCGCAAATTGCTGTTCCCAAAGTGTATTGGCGTTACACCTCTCCTCGCCTGTTGACATTGGAATACCTGCCGGGGATCAAAATCAGCGATTACGAAGCCCTGAGCGCGGCGGGGCTGGATCGCAAGGTTTTGGCTCGTCTGGGGGCAGAGGCTTATCTGCGGCAACTGCTCAAGGATGGCTTTTTTCACGCCGATCCCCACCCCGGCAACATTGCCGTGAAGCCCGATGGCACGCTGATCTTCTACGACTTCGGCATGATGGGCCGCCTGCGCTCCGATGTGAAAGAAAAGCTGATGGGCACGCTGGCAGGTGTGGTCTCCAAAAATGCCGATCAGGTGGTGGCCTCGCTGGTGGAACTGGGGGTGCTGGTGCCCACCGCCGATCTGGCTCCGGTGCGCCGCTCGGTGCAGTACATGCTGGATCACTTTATGGACAAACCCTTTTCCAGCAACTCGGGAGAAATCTCGGTGGCGGCCATTAGCGAAGACCTTTACGAGCTGGCCTACGATCAGCCGTTTCGCTTTCCGGCTACCTTCACCTTTGTGATGCGGGCCCTGACCACGTTGGAGGGGCTGGGGAAGGGGCTGGATCCGGAGTTCGACTTTATGGAAGTGGCCAAACCCTTTGCGGAGGAGCTGATGAGTTTGAACGGAAGCGAGACCGAGACCCTCTTGGCCCAGGTTGGCCGTCAAGCGGCTGAGTTCACCAGCAGCAGTCTCAGTTTGCCCCGCCGGATCGAATTGACCTTGAGCAAGTTGGAACAAGGGGAGCTGCGCCTGCGGGTGCGATCCAGCGAGACGGAGCGCTTGCTGCGCAAGCTGAACAACACCGGGCTGGGAGTCATTTACGGGGTGTTGTTTGCGGCCTTTTTTTTGAGCGCAACTCAGCTCTTTTTGGCCGGACATGCTACCTTAACGGTTATCGCTTTGGTTTTGGCTGCCCTCGCTGCTCTTGCTTTACTCAGAGTACTCTTAAGGTTGAATCGGTCAGAGCGATTGATGTGATGCGACGATATGCCTGCGCTACGGATCCCGGCAAGCTCCGCAGCAGCAATCAGGATGCCTACTACTGCGATCCGGAGGGACGCTACTTTATTGTTGCCGATGGTATGGGAGGACATGCTGCTGGGGCTACAGCCAGCCTGTTGGCCGTCGAGACCATCCGGGAATATCTGGATCGAGGCTGGAAAAACGTGCCGGCGCCCCGGTTGCTCAGCGAAGCCGTAGAAGCAGCCAACAGTGCCATCCTCAAGGATCAGCGGGAAAATCCAGAGCGGGCAGACATGGGCACTACGGTGGTGGTGGCCATGGTGGATCCCAATGACAACTGCTGGAGCGCTCACATCGGTGATTCTCGCCTCTATCGCCTACGGGGATCCGAAATGCAGCAAATGACCGAGGATCACACCTTAGTGGCTCGCTCCATTCGACTGGGGGAGCTGACCTATGAGCAGGCCCGGATTCACCCTTGGCGACATATTCTCGAGCGCTGCCTGGGCCGACCCGATGCGGGTCCACCTTCTGTGCAGCCGATTACAGTTTACCCAGGGGATCGCCTGTTGTTGTGTAGCGACGGCCTGACGGAGGAGTTAGACGACGAAGTGATCATCGAGTACTGCCTGCAGGTGGAAGATTTGGAGCAACTTCCCCTAAAGCTCATCGAGGCGGCCAAAGAGCGGGGCGGGCGAGACAACATCACAGTAGTGATTGCCGAATACGCCTAGTTTGCGCCCGGCTAAAGACGGTATTGGCGGTACACTTCGCTGGCCGCTCGGTGCAGCAGGGAGTGGCGATACACGAGGCGGTTGAGGTCTTTGCCGTAGCCGCCGCCGACGACGCAGGCGACAGGATAGCCCTGCTTTAGACAAGTGTTCAGCACTTGCATGTCCCGCCGAAACAGGCCCTGGTCGCTAAGGGCCAGCTTGCCCAGGAGATCTTCCTCGTGGGGATCCACACCGGCATCGTAGAGCACCAGGTCAGGGCGCACCTGAGCCAACAGATCGGGCAAGTGGTCGGCCAAAGTCTGGAGATAGGCTTCATCTTCCATGCCTACTGGCAGGGGCACGTCCAGGTCGCTCTGTTGTTTGGTGGCGGGGAAGTTGGCCTCGCAGTGCATGGAAAAGGTGAACACCCGCGGCTCGGAGCGAAAGATCCAAGCAGTGCCATCTCCTTGATGGACATCCAGATCCACGATCAAGAGCCTTTGCACCAGCCCTTGCTGCAGCAGGACTTGGGCGGCAATGGCCAGGTCGTTGAAGATACAAAAGCCGGAGCCGTAGGCGGGGAAGGCATGGTGGGTGCCGCCGGCGGTGTTGCAGGCCAAGCCATGGCGCAGGGCCAATTGGGCAGTCAGGATGGTGCCGCCCACCGCTCGACAGGTGCGCTGTACCAGCTCTGGGCTCCAGGGCAGGCCGATACGCCGCTGCAATTTGGCTTCCAGGGATCCCTCACAGTAGGCTCTGACGTACTCAGGGGTATGTACCGACTCAATCCAGGCGAGGGAGGGCAGCTCGGGGTGGTGCACTTGTTGGGGGCGGATCACCCCTTCCTGCAGCAGCAGCTCTTGCAAGAGGCGAAATTTTGGCATGGGAAAGCGGTGGTCCGGCGGCAGGGGGGCACTGTAGTCGGGGTGGTAAACAATTGGCAAAGACATCAAGGGCAACTGGATTGACGGCGGCGAGCATGGCCTATAACGGCTCCAGTGCTTATGGTAGAGGTAGCCCGCTCCTGCCGGATCCCTTCGAGACTCTTGCAAACCTGTTCTCTGTACCGCCGCGATTCCCTATGTTTACTGCGTCGGATCCCTTTTTGGGTCGCCTCTTGGCTCAGCGTTATCGACTCGTACATCTGCTGGGACAGGGAGGCATGGGGCGAGTCTATTTGGCTCAAGATTTGCTCTTTGGTGGGGTGGAAGTGGCCGTCAAGCTGCTCTCCCAGCCGGCAATGGATCGGCGCACCCGCCTGCGCTTTGAACGGGAAGCGAAAGCCTGCGCGGCTTTGGGCCAAAAAAGCCTGCACATTGTCAAAGTCAATGACTATGGCCTTACCCCCGATGAGGTGCCTTTCTATGTGATGGAATACCTGAACGGCCAAACCCTCAAGGATATTCTGGCCGCAGGGGCTTTGCCTTTGGAGCGCTTCTTCCGGCTGGCCCGTCAAATTGGCTTGGGGTTGAAAGCAGCCCACGAGGGGATCCTCATGGAAGGGCAACGGGTGCAGGTGATCCACCGCGATTTGAAGCCGGCCAACGTGATTGTAGTGCCTGATAGCAGTTTTGGGGAACTGGCGAAGCTGGTGGATTTCGGCATTGCCAAGCTGCTCAACAGCCATGAATCTTTGAGCTTTACCCATGCCTACCTGGGAACGCTGGCCTATTCTTCCCCGGAACAGCTGGAAGGGTTGCCGCTGGACGCCCGTTCCGATATCTACAGCTTCGGGATCATGCTGTACCAGATGGTGTCTGGCCAGATGCCCCTCAAGCCCACCACCGAATCTTTCCCGGGCTGGTACCAGGCCCACCACAAGCACCGGCCCATCCCTCTAGAAGACTGGGGACTGAAGTTTCCGCTGCCCGCCGGTTTGTCTGACTTGATCCTCGGTTGCCTGGCCAAAGATCCTGCCGCCCGCCCGCAGTCGGTGGCCAATGTGTTGGCGGAGCTGGAGCACATTCAAGCCAGAGCACAGGGATCTATTGCCCCTCAGGTCCCAGTCGCCTCGTCGGAAGAGGCTGCCTCTGGCCCACTTTCTGGAGGTCTCCCTGCCGCTGCGCCGTCCTTGGTTACAGCCGGTACTCTGCGGCTCAGGCCCTTGACGGCGGCCACGGAGGTCGAGAACGGGGGATCCCTGCTTTGGGTGCGCCTGATTCCCTTTCTGATGGGCGGGCTGCTGGGCTGGGTTTTGGTGAGTTGGCAATGGGGACAGTTGCTGCAGCGCCCCTCGGCCCCCCGTGTTTCCGGGTCAGGATCTCGTCCGGCAGTGGAAGATCCCATTGCCCCAGAGAATGCCCATCCCCTGTCTGAGGAGAGTGGTTCGAGCGAGGAGCCGCCGCTGGAGGGGATCCCTGAGTTCCTTGTTTTGGCTTCAGAGCGGAGCAAACGGCGGGATCCCGCGCCGGAGCTGGAACCCTACAACAGGAGCGAGCCGGTGTTTCGCGCCTTTCCCTTGGAGACTTCCCGCGAGACGGTACGAGCCAGCCTGGGATCCCCCAACCAGCAGGGGCATGGTGCTTGGCCCAACACCGTGTATGACCTGTATCGCCTTGGCGGGGTGAACCTGGGCCTGCTCTACGACGCATCCAGTCTGGCCCTGCGGCAAACCGAAGCCACCGTCACCGATGGCGTACCCACCCCTCAAGTGGAAGGACTCTTGGAGGATATGCTGCAAGCCCCCTTGCCTGCTCAACTGCAGCGAGAACTGCAGGCTGTGCGCGAGGGACGTTCCGGGCGAGTGCAATTCCGCGTTGGCCCCTGGGCCGGCAGGATCGAACGCAACGCCCAAGGCCATCTTTACATGGCCCTCTGGGATCCCACGCTGCCCAGCGGTGCTCCACCACCTTCCCCCTCCTCTCCCACCCTACCCCCGGCTGCCCCCGTTGCCCGGCCTCCCAAGGCCCGTAACCTCAATTCAGCAGCAGGCGGCCCTCGTCCCGGCCAGACCATGCAGGAGCTGCTGCGCCGTGCGCGCGAATTGCGGGGGGACTGAGCCATGTCTGCTTCTGAAGACAAAAAGCCGCTGTTGGGCACCGTCGCTCGCCTCTTCAAAACTCTGGCGAGGCCTTTCCCTGTCGGGCCTACAGCTCTCCTCAAACCCCCCGAACCTCCTCCCCCCAAGCGCCCGGTGCGCCTGCGGATTACCTGCCCAGGAGAGCCCCCCCAGGTGGTTGCCCTGAAGGGATCCGACATTCTCGGTCGCAGCCAGACGGTGGCCACCATTCGCATCCCTGCCCCCGCGGTGAGCCATCTCCACGCCCACATCCGTCCCCGCCCGGATTGGCGCCTGCCCGGTCTGGGTTGGCGGATCCCGTTGCCCCCTATTCTCTACTGGCTGGGGTGGAATGCCGGTCGCTACCAGCTAGAAGATCAAGACTCGACCAACGGCGTTTTCCGCCTCAAACCCTTCGGTGGTGTCGAGCGGGTGCGCCGGGTGATCTTGCGGCATGGCCAGCAACTGAGCCTTGGCCCGCCTCGGGATCCGGAGAGCGTCTGGATTCAAGTGCTGGATCCACCCCCACCACAGGTGTATGGGGTGCGCGGCTGCCTCATCCTGATGGTGGTCTTGGGGCTGGGGGCGAGGATTTGGATCGGCCATGAGTGGAGCAAGTTCTCAGTGGAGCCACCCCTCTCCGCAGATCGCAACCCCCTGATCGTCCTGGCCGGGGATCAGCAGACGGAGCTGCGCCGCCATCAGGGGGACACCTACCGGGAGCTGCCCAACCTAGAAGCTTTTGGGCCGATTTTGCCCAAGGTGGTGGTCGCCGCCGAAGATCACCGCTTTTACTCCCACTTTGGGGTGGATCTGCTGGGCATTGCCCGCGCCTTTTGGGTGAACCTGCGCTCGGGGGAAGTGCAGCAGGGGGGCAGCTCCATCAGCCAACAACTGGCCCGAACCGTGCTGCGGGACTACACCGGCTCCGGCAACACCTTCGGGCGCAAGCTGCGGGAGGCCGTCGCTGCCCTGAAGCTGGAACAGCGCTACAGCAAAGACGAAATCCTCGCTCTCTACCTCAACAATGTTTACCTGGGCAACGGCATCTACGGCTTTGAGACTGCCGCCCAGTTCTATTTCGGGATCCCAAGCCGCCAGCTCAGCCTTTCCGAAGCTGCGACTCTGGCGGCCATTTTGCCCGCGCCCAATGCCTTTAACCCTGTCGCCAACTATGATGCCGCCGTTCGGGGCCGGGATCGGGTGTTGGATCGCCTGAGCGAGCTGAAAGTCTTCCCCGAAGAGGAGATTCGGCGGGCCCGGCGCAGTCGCCTCACCCTCAACCCCAATTTGCGCTCCCAAACCTCGACAGTTGCTCCCTACTTTTACAGTGCCGTCTTCCAGGAGCTGCGGCAGCTCTTGGGCCAAGACCTCTCGGCAGAGGGCAACTTCATCATCGAAACCACGGTGCATTTGCCCTACCAGCGTTTGGCAGAGCAAGTCCTGGCCCAAACGGTGCGCGAGTCCGGATCCCGCTTGGGCTTCAGCCAAGGCGCTTTGGTCAGTCTCGACAGCCGCAACGGTGAAGTGCTGGCTTTGGTGGGCGGGATCGACTACAACGCCAGCCCCTTCAACCGGGCTACCCAAGCTCAAAGGCAGCCGGGCTCCACCTTCAAAGTGTTCACGTATGCGGCTGCCCTCACCCAGGGGATCCCTCTCTCCCAAGTGTTGTCTTGCGAGCCCCTCACCTGGGGCAACCTCACCTTTCGGGGCTGTCGCTCGGGATCGGCCCCTATGGATTTGGCCCGCGGCCTGATCCTCTCCGAAAACGTGATTGCCCTGCGGTTGGCCCAACAAGTAGGTCTAGAGCAAGTGGTGGCGACGGCCCGGCAAATGGGCATCCAATCGCCGTTGCAACCCTATCCTTCTATGGTGATTGGCACAATGGAGGTGAACTTGCTGGAGTTGACAGCAGCCTTCACTCCTTTTGCCAATCGTGGCCTTTGGTCAAGGCCCCACACCATCCGCCGCATCTTGGATAGCAGCGATTGCGCCAACCCCAACGACTTTCGCACCTGCCGTGAGATTTACCCTGGTCGGGAGGATCCCCGTTCTCAGCGACTTGTCTTACCAGAAACCGTCGCCCAACAGATGACAACCGTACTGCAAGGGGTGATCAGCTCCGGCACCGGTACTACTGCCCGGCTCGGCATTGGAGAAGCCGGTAAAACCGGCACCACCACCGCCAACAAGGATCTGCTCTTTATCGGCTACACGCCCAACCCTCCCCTGGTGACCGGCATTTGGCTGGGCAATGATGACTCTAGCCCAACACGAGGAAGCAGCAGCATAGCCGCTCAAACTTGGGGAAATTACATGAGACAAGTCATTCAATAGTTCGAAAATGGCTAGGTCGTGTTGATCTTATGTTAGGATAGAGAGAATAATTTATAGAGGAAAGAGGATGAAGTTGGTTTTTTTAGATGAAAACAAATGGCAGAAGATATTGGCTTTTTTACAG
>NZ_JANSIF010000027.1:0-39694 GCF_047461935.1 Synechococcus sp. R55.4
TCCTGCTCAGAGATAGGCAGGATGCGATCGCTTCTTTCCTGAACCATGTTCAGGAGAGTTCAGCGTGAATGTATCAGTACCCCTGACTTCCAACCTCTACAGCTCCCAGAGCCATTGAGGCCTAAGCCTCAGCAAATGCCCTTCTCCAGCCCCCCGACAGCACCTGCAAATCCTCCTCATCCAAGTCCGCAGGAGTGCCGGAGCGGATGAGCTCGGCAAAATCTTCGTTGGGCACCATGAAGCAGAGGGCGTAGAGGCGGCCTGGGCCGGTATTGTGGATTTCATGTACACCGGTCGGCGGTACCAGAATGCTATCTCCAGTTTTGATGGGGGCCGCTTTTCCATCGCAAATGGCCAGGCCTTCCCCCTTGAGAACAAAAAACATTTCCACAGCCATTTGATGGCGATTTGGAGGGGTTTTGCCTCCCTCATCGAAGATCTCCACACAAAAGGTTAGAGAAATCTGAGCATGAGAAGGATCGAACACGATGGCCAGGCGATTGGTATCGTTGGGGCTGATGCGAAAAGCCTGATAATCGGCAGGGGTTTTAACAATTGGAATCACGCAGCGGGAAAGCGTTTGCATCCGGATCCTCCGCTCAAGAGATGAGGGGTGAATAGTGGGCAAGTGCTAACAGGGGAGAGCCGCGAGCAAATCTGAGGAGGAGGCGACAAAGCCAAAGCACTGCTTGACGTTGTAGAGGGTAGCTAGCAAACAGTATTCAGGAGAGGTGGTGGCGGCGCAGTCTTCCAGCAAAATGCAGTCGTAGCCGAGGAAATTGGCATCTTGCAGCGTGGTCATGACGCACTGGTCGATGTTCACGCCGGCAAAAAAGAGGGTGGTGCGCCCCAGGTTTCTGAGAATGCTATCGAGAGGGGTATCCCAAAAGCCGCTCATGCGGAACTTATCCACCCAGATATCCTCGGGCTTGACCTCCAGTTCCTCCACCACAGCAGCGCCCCAACTGCCCCGCGTGAGGACCAAAGACCCGTTCTTAGGCAAGGGATCCCCCAGCCCTACTCCCTCTCCGGTGGGGTTGTACACATGTCGCAAGCCGGCGCTGATGTTGAGCAAGTCAGGGCGATTGCCCCAGTTCACCCACACAATCGGCACTTGAGCTTGTCGCAGGCGGGGCAGCAGGGCTTTTAGAGGGCCGATGGGAGCCCGTGCAGGTGTAACATCGACGCCAATGCTGGCCAGCCAACCGTCGGGATGACAAAAGTCGTTTTGCATGTCGATCACCAACAACGCCGCCTTGGCCAGATCCAAGCGCAGGGTTTTGCTGGAGGTGGGTAGCAGGATGGGCCGGGGATCCAAGGGCGGACGGGTGAGGTCGGCCATTTCGGCATTCACAGCCCAGGCATTGGGAGGGATCCCAAGGGTCTTCAAGGGGCGATTGGGGGTGCTCATGGATTCTCCGCTCGCGTCGCGCAGCAGTGGGATCAGGTGGGGCGGATGACCCACAACTACGCTCGACCTTAATGCACAGCCAACCTCACTTTGGAATCGTAGGCTACACTTTCTCACCTTATTAACGCATGGGATCCCCCAGGGTCAGTCGATAGGGGCTGAGATGGAGATCAGGAGAAGAAAAACCGAGGAGATTTCCGAAAAGCTGCCTAGGGATTCCCCTCTGCACGCTATGCTGTAGAGACCAAGGTTATGTAGAAATATGAACATCTTGCGGCAATATATCTTTCCCGCTCTCATCCTGCTGGTGTTTCTGTTTACCCTGGTGGTGGTGAGCATTCGCTCGTTTCTGCCGGAGGATATGGCCCAGCCTGCCCCTCTAGAAGAAGCGACGCCTGTGGCCCTTTCTGCAAACCCCTGAGGATGGCTGAACAAGGGATCCCTCTGCCTGTGGGTTATCGTTGGCGCATCGGTTCAGCCTGGGATCGGCCCTGGGTGCGACGAGGATTGCAGGCCACGTTGCAGGAATCTTTTCCAGAGCAAAGCAACTGGGATCACCTAGAAGAGACGCTGGATCGCCTCTTCGACCCACCCCGCACCCCCTGCTGGTGGATCTTGAAAGAAGAAACTGCAGAGCCGGTGGGCTGTGTTTGGGCCGGCATCTCCACAGATCAAGCCACCCATCGGCGGGTAGCCTACATCTTTCTGCTCTGGGTGGATCCCGCCCATCGCCGGCAGGGCCTGGGCAAGGCCCTCATTCAGCAGGTGGAACGATGGGGATCCCAGCAGCAGCTAGCTGCCATTACCCTGCAGGTTTATCGCCATAACCAGGCTGCCCTCAATTTCTACAAGCGGGCCCATTTCTCCGTGCAAGGCTACTGGCTGTACAAACCCCTCGGCGCCGCTGGCGTGGCAGAACCAAA
The DNA here is from genome assembly GCF_047461935.1 of Synechococcus sp. R55.4. NCBI lineage: Bacteria > Bacillati > Cyanobacteriota > Cyanophyceae > Synechococcales > Synechococcaceae > Synechococcus > Synechococcus sp. R55.4. The sequence continues at coordinate 2,335 of NZ_JANSIF010000027.1, forward strand.
AGGTTATGAAGTTTTGTGAATAAGCCGGGATCCGCTCTCAGTTGCTCCTTTGATGAAAGCGGTGGCAAAGACTGGAGGGAAAGCCCATGTCCAGACCTGTCAAACTCAGTGAAGCTGAGGTCCAAGCCAAGCTGGAAAATCTGCCGGGCTGGTCTTTGCAGGATGGGAAGCTGCATCGTCAATTTCAGTTTCGCTCCTTTGTCGAAGCCTTTGGCTGGATGAGCAGTGTGGCCTTGGTGGCCGAGAGCATGGGGCACCATCCCGAATGGACCAATGTCTACAACCGCGTGCGGGTGCATCTTACCACCCACGATGCCGGGGGCATTACAGAACTGGACTTTACCCTGGCGCAACGCATGAACGAGCTGGCCAGCTAGACGCTTCAGTACCCAACTTTGGGGATCCCTCAAAGCCGGCTTGGCAGAGGATCCCCATTTTGTCGCTGCCTCAAAGTTGTGTTGGATTGTGTTGGGAGCTGTGTCGGTCTGATAGACTAAGCCTAAGGTTAAGAAATGATAATTTTATGAACGTGCTGGTTGTGGGGGCGACGGGAACGCTGGGCCGTCAAGTGGTGCGCCGAGCCATCGAAGAAGGACATCAAGTCACCTGTCTGGTGCGAAATCCGGCAAAGGCTGCTTTCTTGAGTGAATGGGGCGCTCAACTGAAAGTGGGAAATCTGCTTCAGCCCAGCACCCTCAACTCCGCGATGGAAGGCATCGAGGCGGTGCTCGACTGTGCTACGGTGCGGGTGACCGACACCCTCAGCGCCCGTCAGGTGGACTGGGATGGCAAGGTTGCCCTGATCAATGCGGCACGGGCTGCCCAGGTAGGGCATTTTATCTTTTTCTCCATCATGGGCGCCCACCACGAGTATCCCAATGTGCCCCTGATGAATTTCAAGCATCACATCGAGAAGTATTTGGTTGGATCCCAGATGCCCTACACGATTTTTCGTCCGGCGGGCTTTATGCAGGGGTTGATCGGCCAGTACGCCATCCCCATCTTGGAAGAACAAATCGTCTGGGTAACCGGCGAGGGCATGCCAACGGCCTACCTAGACACCCTAGATGCAGCCCGGTTTGCGGTGCGAGCTCTCACTGTAGAAGCTGCCAAGCAGCAAATCTTTCCCTTGGTGGGGCCCAAGGCTTGGACGGCTCGAGAAGTCATTGCCTTGTGCGAGCAGCTCTCCGGCAAAAAGGCCAAGGTCAGCACCATGCCGCTGGGACTGCTGAGAGGGGCGCGCAAGGTGGCGCAGTTTTTTCAGTGGAGCTGGAACATTGCCGACCGGCTGGCGTTTGTGGAGGTGATCGCGGCCAAAGAACCCATGCACGCCGATATGACGCCTGTATGCGAAACCCTGGGGATTGAACTGGCCTCTCTGACCTCTCTTGAGGACTACCTGGCGGAGTATTTCCAGAAGATGTTGAAACGGCTTCGCGAGCTAAAGGTCAAGCAACCCAAAGTCAAGACGCCCTTCTAAGTCGTTGTTCTCAGTCTTCTCGGCAATTTCACAGCAGCTTGAGCAGCAACCTTGGGAGAAGGGGTGGACGGGGTCGTGTTTGCGTTAGCGGATGCCATAGCCCCAACTACTGGGATGAACTCCCAGACACTTTTTATTGACACTGCGCCATATTCAAGTTGGCGGAGATCAACCCGTACCATAACACAAAGCCGCTCTGTCGCGACAGCGGGCCGTAGGCCTTCGCTTTGGCGGTGCGGAGCGCTAAACCCAGTTTTCTTGATCATTCCCTGTGTCCAAACAATCGCAAATCCTTAGGTTCCCAAGGGGTTCATTTCCATCTACGCTTTAGAGAGTGAGGGGGTGACAACGACAGAGGTTATTCTGCTCCCCCTGCTTGAACTATAGATTTTTGTCTATAGTTTTTATCGGAAAGTTCAATTTTTATCTATCCTAGTTCGCAGCTAAGATGCTGCTTAAGACTTTTTACAGGATCTCAGCAAGTGTTCCAGTTTGGCCAAGATCCCTGGCCGAAGGAGGATTATGAGCTTGAACGGGCTGGTCACAACTGCATGGCTGATTCCCCTCTACGCCTTGGTGGCGTGGGCGGGAGCGCTGATCTGGTCCCCAGGAATCACCCGGCGCACGGGACCACGTCCGGCAGGTTATCTGAATGCGCTCTTGACGTTGATGGCCTTCCTGCACAGCGTGGGGGCGCTGGTGGCAATTTGGGATCAGCCGGCGCAGGTCATTCGGTTGCCCTGGCTACAGGTGGGGGATCTGATGTTAGAGCTGCCGCTGCAGGTGTCATCGGTAACTCTGGGGGCCTGCGCTGTGGTGACGGGGCTGAACCTGGTGGCCCAGATCTACGGCTTTGGCTACATGGAAATGGACTGGGGCTGGGCGCGGTTTTTCTCCCTGCTGGGCCTGTTTGAGGGGGGGATGTGTGCCTTGGCTTTGTGCGACTCCCTCTTTTTCAGCTACGTGATCCTGGAGATTTTGACCCTGGGCACTTACCTGTTGGTGGGCTTTTGGTTCAACCAATCGCTGGTGGTGACGGGAGCGCGGGATGCTTTTTTAACCAAGCGCATCGGCGACCTGTTGCTCTTGATGGGGGTAATCGCCATCTATCCCCTGACGGGCTCCTGGGAGTTTGAGGATTTGGCGGCCTGGGCAGAGGCGGTGCAGGCAGGATCTGTCACTGTGGATCCGACCTTGATTGCGCTGGTGGGGCTGGGGTTGCTGGCTGGCCCGGTGGGCAAGTGTGCCCAGTTCCCATTGCACCTGTGGCTAGATGAGGCGATGGAAGGGCCGATCCCGGCCTCGATTTTGCGGAACGCAGTGGTGGTGGGCACGGGGGCCTGGGTGTTGATTCGCCTGCAACCCCTCTATGAGCTTTCCCCAACGGTGCTGAAGGTGATGCTGACTATCGGCAGCTTGACGGCGGTGGGGGGATCCCTGGTGGCTTTGGCCCAGATCGACGCCAAGCGAGCTTTGTCTTATCTGGTGAGTGCCTACATGGGCTTGATTTTTGTGGCGGTGGGCACCGGTCATCCCCAGCAAGCCTATGGGTTGCTGCTGACCTATGCTCCGGCCATGGCTCTGTTGGTGATGGCTCCGGGCACAGTGATCTGGAACAGCATTACCCAGGATTTGCGCTACCTGGGCGGGCTGTGGTCGCGGCGTCCTATCTCAGGGCTGTGCTTCTTGACCGGAATGGCCGGAATCATCGCTTTGCCGCCTTTCGGTTCCTTTTGGGTGCTGACGGATCTGTGGCAGCAGTTGGTGCAATCGGGGCAGGGGTTGTGGGCGGCAGTCGTGCTGGTCACCAATGCGGTGACGGCGCTGGGGCTGACACGGGTCTTTGGCCTGATCTGGGGGGGCAAGCCGCAGCAGATGAGCGAGCGTTCGCCGGAGGTGCATTGGCCGATGATGCTGCCCATGACGGTCACGATGGGGGTGGCGCTGCACATGCCCATGATCCTAGCGGCACTAGGTCTGATTCCCGCTCTGGAAGGGATCCCTGTTGGGGTAATGACGGGATCCAGCTTGACAGGCATTGCCTTGGGAGCCTGGCTGTATCTGCGTCCGCAGCGGCAGCCGGTGGACTGGGCCTTCTTGGCCGACTGGCAGGATTTGTTGGCCAACGACTTCTACACCCCCAAGCTCTACCGGGCCAGTGTGGTGTTTGCGGTACGCATCATCTCTGAGGTTACAGCCTTGTTCGACCGCTATGTGGTAGACGGCTTGGTAAATTTGACCAGCTTGGCGGTATTGGCGGGTGGACAGGTTTTGAAATACACCACCTCTGGCCAGTTGCAAGCCTACGTGCTGACGATTGTGGTGGGGGTGGCCCTGCTGGGCTGGCTGATTCTCTAGGCTTGGGCAAGGTAGCGGGACGGAGTCCTTAGATAAAGAGGGAAAAGACCATGCTGAGTGCCTTGATTGTGTTGCCGATCTTGGGATCCCTGCTCCTGTTCTTAGGCTTGGGGGGGCGAAAGCTGGCGGTGGCCTTGGCCGGGATCCCGCTGGGGATCTCGCTGCTGCTGTTTGCCAACTTTGACCTGCAAGCGGAAGGGCTGCAGTGGGTGCAGCGGTGGGATTGGATCCCGGCAATTGGGCTGAGCTACTCCCTGGGCCTGGACGGGTTTTCCCTGCTGATGGTGGCTTTGAACGGGTTGCTCACGCTGATTGCGGTGCTGACAGCTGAGCCAGAGGTGAAGCGGCCCAACCTCTTATACGGCTGCATTTTGTTCATGAGCGGGTCGGTCAACGGGGCTTTTGTTGCCCAGAACCTGCTTTTGTTCTTCTTGTTTTACGAGCTGGTGCTGATCCCGATCTACCTGCTCATCTCCATTTGGGGCAGCCCCAAGCGGGATTATGCTGCCATCAAGTTTTTGATTTACACCGCCGTTTCCGCCATCTTTCTGTTGGGGGCCTTTTTGGCCATCTACTGGCTGGGGGATCCCCATAGCTTTGAGCTGCTGGAGATCCGCATCACCTCTCTCAGCCCTGTTGCCCAGACCTTGACGCTGTTGGCCTTGATCGTGGCTTTCGGCATTAAGATGCCGCTGATCCCCTTCCACACCTGGTTGCCTGATGCATACGGGGAGTCGTCGCCGCCAGTGGCCATCCTCCTGGGAGGGATCCTCTCCAAGTTAGGCACGTACGGTCTGTTTCGCTTTGGGCTGCAGTTGTTTCCCCAAGCTTGGGCCGACCTGGGCGGGATCCTAGCCTGGTGGGGAGCCATTGCCGTGTTGTCCGGGGCTTTGGCAGCCATCGCCCAAAAAGACATCAAGCGCATGGTGGCCTACAGCTCCATTGGCCACATGGGCTACATCTTGCTGGGCATGGCGGCAGCCACCCCGATTAGCCTGACCGGGGCGATGGTGCAGATGGTCTCCCATGGTCTCATCTTGGCGCTGCTGTTTGATCTGGTAGGCTTGGTGGAGCGCAAAGTGGGAACCCGCGATCTGGATGTGCTCAACGGCCTGCTCAACCCCTTGCGAGGCTTGCCCACAGTGAGCGCCCTGCTCATCTTGGGGGGGATGGCCAGCGCCGGGATCCCTGGCCTGGTGGGCTTTGTGGCGGAGTTTTTGATCTTCCAGGGCAGCTATCAGGATTTTCCTTTGCCGACTTTGATCAGCATCTGTGGCACCGGTTTGACGGCGGTGTACTTTGTGATTTTGCTGAACCGCACCTGCTTTGGCAAATTGGACAACCGCACCGCCTACTACCCGCGCGTGCATGGCTGGGAGCGGATCCCGGGGCTGATTTTGACGGCCTTGATCGTTTGGTTTGGGATCCAGCCCATGAGCCTGGTGAAATGGCCGCAACCGTTGGCCTTTACCCTATCCACCCAGGTGGCTCAGGCCCAAACGCTTATCTTGGCATCAGCCGGTGACCTTGCCCCCATCACCCTCTCTGGAGCCGATCCAGGCAAGCGGGAAACTCCCAGGAATTGAGATCCCAGCAGATGCCCCCTATGGAGCCAGGACTTTTGAAGAGTTGGAGACTTCTTCCATGACGACAACCCTTACAACCCGCAAGCTTCCCCCTTCTACCCACCCTTTTGCGGATGTAGTCCACCGCTTGGAGGCAGGGGGATCCATGCTGCCAGATACGCCGGAAAACCTGATGCAAATTATCGGCCTCTACAAAGCCTATGCCGTGCCAATGGATTTCTACTGGCGGGATCTGCTCTACATTGCCGAGCAGGTGTTTGTGGATCCCTTGCCTTTTTTCAAGTTCATCATTCCTGAAGAGTATCTGAAGCTGGCCAACCACTACGCGGGGGATAACGCGGATTTGCGCATTTGGCGAGGCCAGGCTACGGCCCATCCCGAGCTGCTGGAGTTTATGGAAAAGGGGGAGCTGAAGCGCAAGCTGCCCAGGATTTTGCATCACCTCTGGCATGACCGCATCAACATGGAATTTGCCGAAGAATGTATGCGGGCCATGCTCTGGCATCGGGACATGGGGGGCTTGCTGGATCCCTACATGGATTCCGAAGAATACAAGCAAAATGCCGACCGCGCCATCCGCGCCTATTGCCAGGGCAACCCCTTGTTGATGGGGCTATACAAGCTCTTCCCCGATATGTTTTTGGAGCTGTGCCGCCAGGCCACCATGTACTCGGTGTTGGGCCTGTTTTGGGAGGTGATGGCTCCGGTCTTTTTTGAGATGAGCGATCTCTACGATGAAGGCAAAATTACCAGCGTGCCGGAGGCGATGAACTTTCTGGTCAACGGGATCTTCGCCATTGCCGGACGACCCATCTACCACCGCGTGCGTATTCGGGGAGAATGGTACGATATTGTGCCCAAATCCAAAGGATTTACCTGGCTATATGAGGCCGCTTTCCCCTATGTAGAGGCCGTGTTTTATCGCACCTCTCCTTTCCGCGGCACCAAGTCCTACAACGCTCAGGCCAACGAAGTTCCCACCAACCAGTTGGACTTCCACTACGGGATCCTCTACGCCGATAAGTTTCCGGTGGGCACCGCCGGGATCCCGCCCACGCTCTTGCACCAGGATATGTACCACTTTTTGCCCCAGTATTTGGTGGAGTATTATCGCAAGCATTGCCGCGGCGAAGAGGACATGCTGATTCAATTGGGGGTTAGCTTCCAGCGCTCCATGTACAACGTCACCTCAGCCGTGATTCAGGCGGGAAGGGCCGCTTTCTTGTATCCCCTTGATGATCCAAATCCACGGCACTTGATGATGAATCGCCGTTATTTTGAGGGCCAACTCAATCGCTTCACTCGACCGGAATACGGGATCCGGGAAGCAGCCCGCCTCGCCTACATTCAGGATCAGAATTATCGCTAGCCCGTGGCAACTTTAATGATCCCAAAGCCTTTCGAGCAGCAATCCAGTTAGCAACAACTTCACAGCAAAAGGATCCCGGCCATGCCCGATATTGTCGATATTGCCGTCTCTGCTGAGGGCTTTTCCACCTTGGTAACTGCCGTTAAAGCGGCAAACCTGGTAGACACTCTCAAAAGCCCTGGCCCCTTTACCGTTTTTGCCCCCACCGATGGGGCTTTTGCCAAGCTGCCTCCTGGCACCATCACCACCCTGGTGCAAAATATCCCCCAACTGACTCGCATCCTGTGTTACCACGTGGTGCCCGGTCGCCTGAAAAAGGCAGATTTGGCCAAGTACCAAAGTGTGGGCTCGGTAGAGGGATCCCCCATCGACTTGTTGATCGAAGGGGACGTTTTCGAGGTCAATAACGCCACCGTTATCCAAGCCGACATCGAAGCCGATAACGGCATCATCCACGTCATCGACACTGTCATCCTGATGCGGCCCCACTGGTTCTGGCCGATTATGAACTCCGCCTTGGCTGCCTCGGCCAGAGGATAGACAGATCTATATCTATCCTGAACCGAGCTTGAGGAAAGTGCCTGGGTGAACCCTCTCCCCCTCTCCGCAACTTTATAGGTACGGTCAGAGATTTCTGCTCCGCGTGCAGTCTACACCATCCCCCAACCCCCATAGGGTAGGGGCTTTTGTCTCTTGTTAGCGGGGATTTTGCCATCTTTTAAACCCGGAGATGAATCCGAAGCTTGGCCTGATACGTAACTTATTTAGCCTGTTCTCTGACCGAGGAGCTTTTTTCCATGTTGTTGATCGGTTTTTCCCTTCGGCCTCGTTCAATTTTCGAGGTTTTTTGCGGCTTTTGCCTGGTTGCTGTCTTGTTTCTCAGCGGTTAAGGAAGCTTTACAAATCTCACAACCCCACTTCTACCCATTGCTAACTTTGGCCCTGGACATATTCACATTGCTCAGCCGCAGCCAGGACAATCTTTCGCCCAGGCCACAGGGCCGGTGGTCTTTGTCTTGAACATGTTGCCGAATCCAGGCAATCAGTCGGGGAATTTCCGACTGGAAGCCAACCTCACCCCTGAGCAAGTCTCCAGCTTTTTGGCCGGAGCTTACTACATCAACATTCACACGCAGGCCAACCCGCCGGGCGAGTTGCGAGCCCAGGTGGTTTTCCCTCGCTAAGGTTTGATCCAGTACCCCATCTGGGATCCCCGCAGGTGAGGGGATCCCTAATTTTTGCGGACGGATTGGCTGTTCTGTGAACTCCCCCACAGTCAGTCGTGCCGGCAGGACAGAGTTTCTGTGTAGCTCCTGGCCAGCAGCTTTCGGTAGTCCTGGAGCCGGCCTGCCAGTCCCCTTTACAGAGCGAGCTGTAGGCTTCACCTCTGGGCTAGCTGTGGAGCGCCAAGGGAATAACTACACAGGTTGTTGCCCACCTACAATGGCCCGACAGCGAATGTAGGGGCCGCCCGCATCCACCTTGGCCGGTTGACCCTTGCCACAATGGCCGGATCCCAAGTCCCACAGGAAGTCCCGCGAGACGGCATCCACCGATTGCAGCACCTCAAAAGCATTGCCGGTGATGGTGACACCGCGCAGCAACTCCGCCAGCTTGCCATCGCGAATGCGGTAGGCCCGCTCTACCCCAAACATAAACTCGCCCGTGGAGTCCGCCTGCCCGTTCCTGGCCCCATCCAGGAAGTAGCCATCGGGAGTGCTGGCGATGATTTCCTCTAGCGTTTGGGATCCGGGTTCAATGAAGGTGTTGCGCATGCGGATCAAAGGCTCATCGGCATATTCCCAGGCGCGGGCATTGCCGGTGGGCTCTACGCCAAAGTGGGCAGCAGTTTCGCGGTTGTGGAGATAGCTGACCAGAATGCCGTTTTGGATGATGGTGGTGCTTTGGGTAGGAACGCCCTCGTCGTCCACAGGAAGGGTTCCCCCTGCCCCCGGCATAAACTCTGAATGGCCGGAGTCTTTGAGGGTAACCCAGTCGCTGGCCACCCGCTGCCCCAGCTTGCCGGCAGCCACAGAACCCGCCAGAACAAAATCCGCCTCGACCGTGTGGCCAATGGCCTCGTGCACCAACAGCCCCACGATGGAAGGCGACAGAATAACCGTGGCCCATCCCCCTTCTGCGTAGCCTGCGGACAATAAATCAACCGCGGTAGCAGCCGCCTTTTCCGCCATCTGCAAGGGATGCGAGCGGAACAGGCAATCCCATCCCCCTGTTACCCCAATGGCCTCGGAGCCACTGCTGAGCTGGCCGGCAGCTTCGGCCACCGCCTGAACTCGCAGCTCGGGGCGCACCAGACGAAAGGCCACATCCGCCCCATCGGTGGTGACGATGGCTTTTTCCTCGTAAATCTCGTTGTAGGTGCAACTGGCGGAGCTAATTTGGCGAGAGGCCTGCCGGGCCTGTGCCTCGGTTTCCAGAGCCAACTGGATCTTCGCCTCCAGCGGCTTATTCAGCACCTCCTCCACACCGGGCTCGCAGAACTCCCCTTGGGCCAGCCGCACACTGGGCAGGGATCCCAGCTTTTGTTTGCGGTAGTCGGCGCTGGCTTGGGCGGCACGGCGAGCTTCAGCGATGGCCTCCCGAATGGCAGCCGGCGAGGGATCCCCGGTGGCAGCAAAGCCCCAAGTGCCGGCCTCCAACACCCGCACCCCCACTCCGGAACGGCGACGAACCGCGGTGCGCTCAAGGCGGCCCTTCTCGGCAGTGACGCTGCGGAACACCTTGCTGTGGTAGCGCAGTTCCACAAAGCCAGAGCAGTCCCGAAGGATGTCGCGCAGAAGGTCTCGCATAGCAACAGGGAGATGGGTGTAGTCCTCAGTCCAGCATAGCCCGATCCTGGAAAGTCGATGAGCTGCCACGCCGAGTGAAAGCCCCGATCCCGTTCGTGTCAGCAGTGCGGAACATTTTGGCCAGGCCCGCCGTTAGAGGACAAAGTTAACCAGCTTTTTCGGCACCACCACCACTTTTTTAGGCGTTGCCCCTTCCAGATATTTCTGCGCTGCTTCTGACCGAAGGGCCAACCGTTCCTGCTCCTCCGGCGTCACCTCGGCAGGGGCCTCAAACGAGCCGCGCAATTTGCCGTTCACCTGAATCACGATGGTCACCGTGTCGGCCACCAGCGCTGCCGGGTCATAGCTGGGCCAAGACTGCCGATGCACCGAGTCTGCGCCCCCCAGCGCCTGCCACAGCTCCTCCGCAATATGGGGGGCAAAAGGCGCCATCAGCAACACCAGCGTGCGGATCCCCTCTGCATAAACCGGCGAATCCGGGATCCCGGCCTCCCCCAGAGCATTGCTCAGCTTCATCAGCTCGGCAATGGCGGTGTTGAATTGATAATCGTTTTCCAGATCTTCGCTGACTTCCTTGATGGCGGTGTGGATGGCCCGGCGCAGATCTTTTTCCGCCTTGGTCAGGGATCCCACCTCGACCTTGGCCGGCAACAGCTCTGAGACCCTGCCCCGCCAGGACTCCGTCCCGCCACCGCGAACGACAAACTCGTACACCTGCCGCCAGACGCGGTTGAGAAAGCGAAATTGCCCTTCCACGTCGGCATCGTCCCACTCCAGATCCTTCTCCGGCGGGGCCTTGAACAAGATAAACATGCGGGCCGTATCTGCCCCGTAGTGGGCCAGCACCTCCTCAGGATCCACGCCGTTGCCCTTGGACTTGGACATGGTAGCGTAGATAACTTGCAGGGGCTCGCCCGTTTCCGGATCCCGCGGGTCGTTGGGATCCTGCACCAGAGCTGCCGGGATCCAGCGATCCTTGCCGGACTTGTTGGGGTTGTAGTAAGTGCGCCCTTGCACCATCCCCTGGGTGAGCAGACGCGAGAACGGCTCGTCAAAATCCAGCAGCCCCCGATCCCGCAACACCTTGGTAAAAAAGCGGGAATAGAGCAGGTGCAGGATGGCGTGCTCGATGCCGCCCACGTACTGATCCACCGGCAGCCAGGCGTTCACCTGGTCTTTGCGGAAGATCTCTCGGTCGTTGCGGGCATCGCTAAAGCGCAGGAAGTACCACGACGAGCAGATGAAGGTGTCCATGGTATCGGTTTCTCGGCGGGCTTCCGTGCCACAGGTGGGGCATTTCACCTTCACCCAGTTCTCCAGCTGGGCCAACGGGGATCCCCCTCGCCCCGTCAGCTCCACATCCTCCGGCAAGAGCACCGGCAGATCCTTCTCCGGCACCGGCACAATGCCACAGTGGGGACAATGGATCACCGGGATGGGACAACCCCAATAGCGCTGCCGCGAGATCAGCCAATCCCGCAGGCGGTAGTTGATCTGCTTTTCCCCCAGCCCCTGTGCCTCTAGCCAGGCGATGGCCCTTTCCACGCTTTGCCCTGGGCCTTTGCCCACCGGGATCCCGTCTAGGGGGCCAGAGTTGATCATCACCCCTTCCCCCGTCCAGGCAGCCTGCAGTTCTGAGGACTCCGTCCCGCTGGCGCGATCCGCTGAGGCCGGAGAACCCTCCGGCGGCTGCACCACCCGCTTGATGGGCAGGCCGAACTTGCGGGCAAACTCGAAATCCCGCTGGTCGTGGGCGGGCACGGCCATGATGGCCCCCGTCCCGTAGCCCATCAACACATAGTCGGCAATCCAGATGGGGATCCGCTCTTGGTTAACGGGGTTGATGGCGTAGGATCCCGTCCAAACCCCTGTCTTTTCCCGGTCTTCAGCGCTGCGCTCGATCTCGCTGCGGGCAGCGGCCTGGGCTTGATAGGCTCTGACGGCCTGCAGTTGCTCGGCAGTGGTGAGCTTGTCCACCAAGGGGTGCTCCGGCGACATCACCATGAAGGTGGCCCCCCAGAGGGTATCAGGCCGGGTGGTGAATACTGCCAGCTCGTCCCCTGCCTCGGTTTTGAAAATCACCTTAGCCCCCACCGATTGGCCGATCCAGTTCTCCTGCATGGTGCGCACCCGCTCCGGCCAGCCGGAGAGCTTTTCCAGATCCGCCAGCAGTTGGTCGGCATAGGCGGTGATTTTGAAAAACCACTGCTTGAGCATGCGCTTTTCCACCAGGGCGCCGGATCTCCAGGAACGCCCCTCCGCATCCACCTGCTCGTTGGCCAACACCGTCTGATCCACCGGATCCCAGTTCACCGCCGCCTCTTTCTGGTAGGCCAAGCCCGCCTGCAAAAATTGCAGGAAGATCCACTGCGTCCACTTGTAGTAGTCCGGCGAACAACTGGTGATCTCCCGCTCCCAGTCGTAGGAGAGCCCCAACCGCTGCAACTGATCCCGCATCTGGGCAATGTTTTGGTAGGTCCACTTGGCCGGTGGGATCCCCCGGTCGATGGCGGCATTCTCCGCCGGCAGGCCAAAGGCATCCCAGCCCATCGGGTGCAGCACTGCGTACCCCTGCATTCGCTTGTGGCGGGCAATCACATCGGTGATGGTGTAATTGCGCACATGCCCCATGTGCAGGTTGCCGCTGGGGTAGGGGAACATAGACAGAGCATAGAATTTGCGGCTCCCGTCCTTCAGCTCTGGGGTGCGATCCAGCCCGATTTCACGCCAGTGGGCTTGCCACTTGCTCTCGATGGCCTGGGGATTGTAGCGCGCGTCCACGGTTCGATGCTCCTGGGAAAAAAGCGCTCACGCTGGGAGATAGAAGCATTTTGACATACTCCCCACGCCAATCGCGCCGGCGGAGCACAGCTCTCGGGCAAGGCTCTGGTCACGAGTTTCACGAAGCACTTCGGGAAAGGAGCTCCTGCACCACATTCTTGTCCCCTAGCTGCCCAGCCTGTGCCACAAACTATTGCCCATCGACCACACGGTACGGATAGCCTCATCCGGCACCTTGCAGAGGAGCGGGATCCCTTTGGCTCTGAAAACCCGACAAGCAGAGATCAGTAGGTTTCTTCGTGCCACCTGTCCGCCTTCTTCAGCTCCTTCTGGAACTTGCTCCAATCCTGACCGGCTTGTTCCGCCAAAGGCCCCATGACGTTGTTGATCCCGTCCTCCATCCCCTTGAGGCCGCAGATGTAGGTGTAGGTGTTAGGCTTCTGGAGCATGTCCCACAGCTCGGCACCGTATTCGGCCATGCGGTTTTGCACGTACATTTTCTTGCCATCGGGGGTTTGTTGCTCGCGGCTGATGGCGTAATCGACGCGGAAGCGATCCCCGTACTGGGCTTTCCAAGCCTCCAGATCCCCGTGGTAGAGCAAGGTGGAGGTGGTGGGCACCCCAAAGAACAGCCAGATCTTGCCCTGATAGTTGGGATCCTCTTCAAACAGGTGCTTGATGAAGGCGCGAAAAGGGGCAATGCCGGTGCCGGTGGCGATCAAAATCAGGTTGGCGTTCTCATCTTCGGGCAGTAGGAAGGTTTTCCCCGATGGCCCCGTGATCATCACCTCGTCGCCCGCCTTCAAATCGGTGAGGAAGCCGGAGCAGACCCCCACCCCCGGCTGGCCTGTCTCTCTATCGACATATTCAGCCCGCTTCACACTCAAAGAGACGGTGCGCCCCTCGCCATCATCGCCAAAGCGGGTGGAAGCAATCGAGTAGAGGCGGGGCTTGTGGGGCTTGCCCTTGGCATCTTCGCCAGGAGGGATAATGCCAACGCTTTGCCCTTCTAGGTAGCGGTAGTTGGGATCCGGCAAGCTGAGCACAATGTGCTTAGTCAGTCCGGGTGCTCCTTCACCGACAATGGAGTAGGTCTCCACGCAGTGGCCGATCAACGGTGCGTTGGGACGATACAGATTGACGACAACCTCTCGCTTTTCTGCGCTGGCAACCATACCTGCGATCTGCTCCTGGCACTGGGAGGAAATGAGTTTACATATAGCAAAATAGCAAACACCACAGCAGCCCGGCTGCTCAAATGGAACTTGTCAGAGGAGAAGCAGACGACCTTCGCCAGCCCCCCAGGCCGTCCTGAGAGCGGCAACCCCGGAAAAATAATCCCGGCCAAGCTCATCGGCCAAAAATATGGATTTTTTGTTAAATTGTTGCTTAGGGTGCCCACCTCTCTGGCCCACAAGCGGGTTGTGATGTAACGGCTTTATTTGGTATCATGCAAGACCGTAACAGTTGGTAACTTTCTAGAGCCTTTTTCTCAGTTTTGCCCTGCCCGTCCCCAAGGAGTTCCCATGGCAAGCAGTCCTGATCGTGTTGTGATGATTGGTGTCGCCGGAGATTCTGGCTGTGGCAAGTCCACCTTTTTACGCCGGCTGGGGGATCTATTTGGCCGGGATCTGATTACCACCATCTGTCTGGATGACTATCACTCCTTGGATCGCTACCAGCGCAAAGAGAAGGGCATCACGGCGCTGGATCCCCGCGCCAACAACTTCGACCTGATGTACGAGCAGGCCAAGGCGCTTAAGAACGGCCAAAGTGTGATGAAGCCCATCTACAACCACGAGACGGGGCTGATTGACCCACCGGAGCTGGTGGAGCCCAACCGCATCATCGTCCTGGAGGGGCTGCATCCCATGTATGACGAGCGGGTGCGCCAGCTGCTGGACTTCAAGGTGTACTTGGATCTGGCCCCAGAGATCAAGATTGCTTGGAAAGTGAAGCGGGACATGGCGGAGCGGGGCCACACCTACGAAGATGTGTTGCGCTCAATCGAGGCTCGCCGCCCGGACTTTGAAGCCTATGTCGATGTGCAGAAGCAGTACGCCGATGCCGTCATTGAGGTTTTGCCTACCCAGTTGTTGCCGGAGCTGGATCCAGAGCACAAAGTACTGCGGGTGCGGCTGATCCAGCGGGAAGGGGTGAAGTACTTCGACCATGTTTATCTCTTTGACGAAGGCTCCACCATTGATTGGATCCCCTGCGGCAAAAAGCTGACCTGTTCCTACCCGGGGATCCGCCTCCACTATGGCCCTTCCACCTACTTCGAGCACCCGGTTTCGATTCTGGAGATCGACGGCACCTTCGACAAGCTGGAAGAGGTCATCTACATCGAGAACCACCTGAGCAACTTGTCCACCCGCTACTATGGCGAGCTGACGGAACTGTTGCGCAAGCACCCGGAATACCCGGGATCCCGCAATGGCTCTGGTCTGATTCAGGTCATCGTGGGCCTGAAGCTGCGCGCCCTTTACGAGCAAATTCGGGCAGAAGCCAAAGAGCTAGCAGTGGCTTCCTGAGGATTTGCCCCGCTTGAGCACTTAAGGAGAATCCCTTTTGCCGCTAAAGTGTTGGCATAGGTTGGCTGACCCGGTAGAGGTCGGCAACAAGGTTTTGGCATATGCAGGGATTCCAGTTGGAGATCTTTCCAGAGGGATCCGTCCTGATCCAACGGGCCATCGAGATTTGGCAAGCTCGGTCAGCCGCTGCCATTCGCGAGCGGGGACGCTTTACGGTGGCCTTGGCGGGAGGGAGCACCCCCAAGAAGCTGTATGCTGCCCTGGCCCAAACCCCAGGGATCCCTTGGCAACAAACCTGGCTGTTCTGGGGGGATGAGCGCTATGTTCCCCCGGATCACCCTGAAAGCAACTACCGCATGGTACGAGAAACCCTGCTGCAGCAGATCGGGATCCCGGCAGCTCAAGTTTTCCCTATGCCCACCCAAGCAGGGGATCCCCTTCGCGATGCTGCCGAATACGAGGCGACCCTGCGGCAGATTTTCGGTACAGAGTGCCCTTCTCTCGACCTGGTATGGCTGGGAGTGGGGGAAGATGGCCACACAGCTTCCTTGTTTCCCGACACAGCCGCTCTGCAGGTGCAGCACCGCTGGGTGACGGTGGGGCAAAAAGGGCAGGAGCCGCGTCTAACCTTGACCTATCCCGTCCTCAATCAGGCAGCCCAGGTGGTGTTCCTGGTAACCGGAGCGAACAAAGCCCCCATCGTGAAAGAGGCGCTGACCACCGAGGCCCACCTACCCTGCCAGCGCATAAACCCTAGAGGACGGCTGCTGTGGTTGCTGGATGCGGCGGCAGCGGCTCAACTGCCCCTGCCCTGTGTCCCGCTGCTCAGCTAAACAACAGGCGGGCTAACTGCCGATGGGATAGGATCCCCAGGCCCACCGCCCCCAAAATCATCCCAGCCCATTCCAGTGGCCACAGGTTTGATAGCCCCAGCGGCCAACGCACCAGGTTTCATGGGTCGAGAACCGGCGGGGCAGGGATCCCTCAGGGGGTACCGGGCAAATTCTTCAGTATTGGAATCACCAGCTCTTGGACAGGCAGCGCTACAGGCTGAGCGGGGTCACTGCTCAGGGAGCTGGATGGCGTAGAAGGGGAAGAGCTGGGGATCTCGCCCATGGGCCGCAGTTGCCAGCGGATGATCTGCTCGCCGCGGTAAAAGGTAACCAACAACTGATCCCCTTGCGATTGGATTTGCCAAGTGCCATCGCCGCTGGTTACCGAAATATGGCCGCCGGAAAAGGGTGCATCCAAGGCCGGCCCCGATTGGCTCCAGATACGCCCGCCACCCGTTTCCAAGATCAATTGCACCGTCGCCCCCTGCCCCTGGCCGCTCAAAATTTGGCCGGTTCCGCTCCAAACTCGGGTTTCCGTCTGAGCCACGGCGGGTTGCCCAAGCTGCAGAACCATGAGCAACAGCCCTGCCCAGCTCCAGTGATTTCGCAGCCTCCCTCTCCCATCAGGGAAGAAGGAAGAAGAGCGAGAGAAACAAGCCATTGCACTCACGTTGATACCACGCGCCGCGATAGGACTGAAACAGACGAAGAAGAAGGCGAAAAGGTGTCGCAGGAAGCAATCCCTTACACAGTTTTTTTCACAGCTCGCTGAAAGCCTTTGGGATCCCTCTGCGCTCTCTTGGCTCTGGGTTAAGCCTGCTGCTGGAATCCGCCCTCGGCTTGATCCCAATCTAGCAATCTCCATCCCCCCAGACAGGATGTAACCTGAGACTCTGGCTGCGGGGATCCCCAGCAACTGTTTCGTCAATGCGCAGAGTCAAGACCCAGAGTGCCTCCGCCGCAATCGTAAGCCTCACTACTTGAGAGAAAGGAAACGCTCCAGAGCTGCCACCATTGCCGGTGGCCAACGGCGGACGGTTTTCACCCATTCCAGGTCGGCGTAGCGGGGATCCAGTCCTTGCACAGCCACCCAGTGACTTTCAGCCTCTCCCTGGCGACCCTGCGCCCAAAGAATGGCGCTGAGAGCAGCCCGCATATCTGGAAACTTCGGGTACTTGCGCACCAGAGCCCGCATCAAGCGCAGAGCAGCTTCTGTTTCACCCACCTGGTAGAGGCTCAAAGCATAGTTGGCCTGAGCGAAGGCGTAGTCGGGAGCCAATTCTGTGGCGCGGCGGTAGTCGGCCAAAGCCTGTTGCCATTGGCCCAGCCCTGCTTCCGCATTGCCGCGGTTGTTGTAGGCTGCCGCATCGTTGGGATCCAACTGCAACACTCGTTCGTAGTCTGCAATCGCCTCCTGCCACCGCCCCAACCCCTCCAAAGCAGCCCCTCGGTTGAGATAGGGATCCGGTGCCTCAGGGGCCAAACGAATGGCCTCAGCATAATCCTCCAGAGCTGCCTGCAGTTGGTGCAAGCTGACACGGGCGTTGCCCCGGTTGCTCCACAGGGCTGGATTATCAGGCTGGATCTGCAACAGTTGAGTCCACAGGGTTTCCGCCCGGGCAAAATCTCCCCTCTGAGTAGCCGCAAAGGCCTCCTCAAACAGTCGATCGATCTCGTGATCTACCCTGTTGCTCGCTGCCGTTGCCACCACACCCGATCCAGGCCAGATAGGGATCCCTAGCCAAAACAGCAGCCCCAGCAGCAGCGCAGGGAGTAGGTTGGGTACACTGACGGACTTCATGGCTGCAAAAACCACCTTGGATGGGGTGTCCCCACCTGAAGCCATCGCCACAGAAGGGGGTCTGACGGTTAGCGCGCCCTGGAGGACTCGAACCCCCGACATCCGGTTTTGGAGACCGACGTTCTACCAACTGAACTAAGGACGCATTGGCCAAAGGTTACACCCGCCTACCCAGTGTAGCAGGTACACCCACCTTTCAAAGAAGCTGTTCCTTGCTATCCGCACTCTCTGTCTTGGCCTTGATACGAGTGGCTTTGCCCACCCGATCCCGCAAATAGAACAGCTTGGCCCGGCGCACTTTACCTCGCCGCAGCACCTGAATCGACTCGATGCGCGGGGAGTGAATGAGGAAAACCCGCTCCACGCCGATTCCCTGGAAAACCTTGCGCACCGTGATGGTGCGGTTAATGCCGGAGTGGCGCATGGCAATGACCGTGCCCTCAAAGGCTTGCACCCGCTCTTTGCCCCCCTCTTGGATGCGAACTCCCACCCGTACCTGATCCCCAACCCGAATCTCCGGCAGATCCGACTTCATCTGGGCAGCTTCAATGGAGCGGATGATCTCCTCAGCATTGATGCGAACGTTCATGGCTTTCCCACGCTACCGGCAGTTAACCATGGTAACAATCGTCGCTGTTTTTTGTACAGAGCTGGCCGACATAGAGCTCAAGAGGTGGGAGACTGTGTTTACGCTTCCCCCATTTTTCCAATAGGCTAGACAAAGATAAAGCTTTTGTTACAAACGGGAGACTTTTGTGATCCTGCACACCGATGAGCCCAAGACGGGATCCCTGTCTACTCCCAAGCTTGCAGAGCAGCCTCTGCCCCAGAGCAAACCCCGCCGCCAGAGATTTCCCTTCGGTTGGATGCTCTTGGGCTTGCTGTTGGCCGGCCTAGGGGGCAGCGGTCTCCTGATCCAGCGTCAGCTGCAGCAGCAGAGGGCAGAACGGCTGGAAAGATTGACGGTACCGGTTCAAGTGGTGGATCTCACCCAACGCCTGCGGGTGAGCGGCCAGGTGCAGCCGCTCCGCCAGGTGAATGTCAGCCCTCGCGAGTCGGGTCGCCTGGCGGAACTGTTGGTGGATCAGGGAGATGAAGTGGTGGCAGGGCAGTTATTGGCCCGGATGGACTACGGCGATCTCGCCAGTGGCATTCGCCAAGCCCAAGCCCGCATTCAAGAGCTGCAAGCTCGTCTGGCGGAGCAACAGGCCGGAGAACGCCCCCAGGTGATCGCGGCGGCCCAGGCCAGGGTGGATGCTGCCCGGTCGCAGGTGGACTTGGCCCAGAGGGAGTTGGAGCGCATTCAGGCCCTGGTGCAGGCGGGGGTGATAGCCCGCAGCGAGCTGGATCAACGCTCGGCCCGCCTGGAACAAGCGCAAGCGGATTTGCGAGCTGCTCAACAGGAGTTGGAGCGATTGCAACTGGGGAGCCGCCCGGAAACCCTACAGCAAATTCAAGCCCAAATTGCCCAGGCACAAGCCGAGCTGGCCCAACGGCAATCCCGGTTGGCCGAGGCCGAAGTCCGCGCCCCCTTTTCCGGTGTGGTGGTGCAGCGCTTTGCCGAGGTGGGATCCTTTGTAGCTCCCACAACAGCAGCTTCCGATGCCACCGCAGCTTCTTCCAGTTCCATTTTGGCGCTGGCTCAGGGAATTGAGGTGCGGGCAGAAGTGCCAGAAGCCCAGATTGCTCAGGTGCGGGTGGGTCAGCCGGTGGAGATCCGCTCCCTGGCCTACCCCGACCGCCTGGTGCAGGGGCGGGTGAAGCGGATTGCACCCGCTACGGTGGTGGTGCGAGAGGTAACCGTCTTTCGGGTCTTCGTTGAACCGGAGCCTGGGGCCGACTTTTTGCGCACCGGCATGACTGTTTCGGTGGATTTCATTGGGGATCCCCAGCCTCAGGCTCTGACGGTGCCCTCAGTGGCTATCCTCCGGGAGGAAAGCCAGGAAGGCGTGCTCCTGCTGGATCCCCAAAGCCGGCAACCTGTCTATCGCCGCGTGGAAACGGGCATCACTCAGGGTGGAGTTACCCAAATCCTCTCTGGTCTGCAGGCAGGGGATCGGGTCTTTACTGCCCTGCCTCCTGGGGTGAACCTAGAGACTTTGATTAAAAGAGCGGAGCAACAGCCATGAGCCTGGCAACGGCGGCCAAAATGGCCTGGCAAATGGTGCGACGACATCGCCTGCGCACCGGGCTGAGCATGCTCGGGATCCTCATCGGCAATGCGGCGGTGGTGGCCATTGCCGGATTTGGCTATGCTGCCCAAGAGATGGCGGTGGATCAATTTCGCTCTCTGGGCACCAACTTGCTGATCGTCTTTTCGGCCAACTTGGGCCTGGTCGATGCCGGCAACATCCGCCCCCTCACTTTGGAGGATGTGCGAGCCATTGCTGCGGAAGTGCCTGCCGTGTCAGCAGCCGTCCCCAGCCTGGGCACCAATGTGCGCGCTGTGCGAGGTGGAGTGGATCGCCGCTACGAGGCCACCGGCACTTGGCCGGAGTATTTGTCGGTGTTGAACTTAGAGATCGAGGCAGGCCGCTTTCTCTTGCCCTCGGATATCGAGGAACAGCGCCCGGTGGTGGTGCTGGGCAGCGATGCCGCCAGCCAGTTGTTCGGCCTGGACCCTGCCGCTGCTATTGGGGAGACCGTCCTGCTGAACAATTTGCCTTTCGAGGTGATCGGCACTTTGCGCTCGAAGCCGACGGTGTTTGGCAACAGCGATGCCGGAGTGTTTCTGCCGGTGGACGTGGTGGCCAATCGGTTGGTCGGGCGGCGTTCCCCCTACGGCACAGAGCTGACGGCGATTTTCGTCTCGGCCCGCTCTGAAGCCGATCTGCCTGCTGCCGAGTTCCAAATCCGCAACCTGCTGCGCCAGCGGCACCAATTGGTGGGAGAAGATGACTTCATCATCCGCAACCAGAAAGTGCTCCTGGATGGGTCGGCCAGGATTTTGAGCCTGTTGCGGGTGCTGCTGACGGGCACGGCGGCCCTCTCCCTGCTGGTGGGAGGGGTGGGGATCATGAATGTGATGCTTATCTCAGTTGCGGAACGCACCCATGAGATCGGGCTGCGCAAGGCGATCGGGGCCGATAGCCGCCAGATTTTGCAGCAATTTGCCGCCGAAGCGATTTTCATTGCCGCGACCGGGGGAGTGCTCGGGATCCTTCTCAGCAGTGGCCTGCTGGTGGCGGTGCAGGTATTCACCCCCTTGGCGACCCAAGTCGATGGGGTGGCAGTGGGAGTGGCGTTCTCCCTGTCCACTGGGATTGGGCTAGTCTTTGGCATTTTCCCGGCCCGCAAAGCGGCGCAACTGGATCCCATTGAGGCCCTGCGGGCCTAGAGATCGTATCCAAACAGGCGGGGATCCGCCGGCTGCCCATCGAGATCCGCCAGGCCATATTCTGCCCAGCGGCGATCCACCAAGCGGGCCACCTCCGGATCTGGAGCAAGGGGCTCCCGCCAGGGAGCATCGGTTTCCGGGGGGATCTTGGTGGTGGCATCAATGCCCATCTTGCCCCCCAGACCCCGTTTTTCGGTGGCAAAGTCCAAGGTGTCAAAGGGGTTGTCCGCCAGAATAAACACATCCCGCTGCGGATCCACCCGCGAACACAGACACCAGAGCACCTGCCGTGGATCCCGGACGTTGATGTCTTTGTCCACCACGATCACAAACTTGGTGTAGCTGAATTGGGGCAAAGCGCTCCAGAAGGCCAGGGCTGCCCGCCGCGCTTGGCCGGGGTAGGCTTTGTCGATGGAAAGAATAGCGGCCTTGTAGCCCAGCGCCTCCATCGGCAAGAAGAAATCCACGATCTCCGGCACCTGCTGCCTGAGGATGGGGGTGTAGATGCGGTTCAGGGCCAGCGCCATCATGTCGTTCTCTTTGGGGGGCTTGCCGCTGAAGGTGGTGAGGTAGATGGGATCCCGGCGGTGGGTCAGGCAGTGGAAGCGAATCAGAGGAGCCTGCTCGTTGCGGGGGCCGTAGTAGCCGATGTGATCTCCGGCAGGCCCATCGGGGGCCACTTCCCCAGGGGTGATGCTGCCTTCCAGAACGATCTCAGCATGGGCCGGCACCTGCAGATCCACCGTTTTGCACTGGGCCAGGTGCAACCCTTCTCCGGCGTAGAGACCGGCAAACAGCCACTCCGACAGATCCACCGGCAGGGGTGTGGCCGCCGCCAGAATCACCACCGGATCCACCCCCACCGCCACCGCCACCTCCAACTTTTGGCCCAGGGCCGCCGCTTTGCGCAGATGCCGAGTCGCCCCCCGCACCGACAGCCATTGCACCGTCATGGTGTTGCGGCTTTGCAACTGCAGGCGGTACACCCCCACGTTGGGGATCCCGTTTTCCGGGTCTTTGGTGACCATCAGGCCCAAGGTCAGCACCCGTCCGGCATCGCCGGGGTAGACCCGCAACAGGGGCAATTGGGTGAGATCCACTTCCTCTCCCCGCAGCACCACCTGCTGACAGGGAGGGATCAGATCCCGGCTGGGTTTAGCTTTGAGTACGCTAAACAGAGCTTGTCCCAACTCCACCGCCTGGGCAAAGCTCCGCGGTGGCCGCGGCTGGTAAAGCAGGGCCAGCTTTTTCCCCAGTTCCTCCAGATCCTGAGGCTGCTCCATTCCCAAAGCCCAGCAAATGCGCTCCACCGTGCCCAGGGTGTTGATGAGCAGCGGCATTGAGGATCCCTTCACCCGCTCAAACAGCAGCGCCGGCCCCCCGCAGGCCAAGAGGCGATCGGCAATCTCGGCAATTTCCAGATCCGGATCCACTTCTGCCGAAATGCGGCGGAGCTGACCACGGGATTCCAGCAGAGCAATAAAACGGCGTAGATCTCTGGGCATGAAAGGGAACCTAAGGGCTTACTTGTCGCGATTGAGGGCTAACCCGCTCATGAAGGGCTTCTGCAGCGCAATAAACACCAGCAGCGGCGGGATACTGGCGATGATCGCTCCCAGCATCATGGGGCCATAGGAGGCCGAGCTATCCAGATTGAGCAGGGATTGCAGCCCCACCTGCACCACTTGTCGCTCTCGGCCTTGCACGATCAAGCGGGGCCACAGGTACATATTCCAAGCGTAAACGAAGTGAATCACCGCCTGCGCCCCGATGGCGTTCCAGCTCAAGGGGATCAGCACCTGGGTGAGAAATTGCAGCGGGTTGGCCCCGTCCAGTTGGGCCGCCTCCGCCAGCTCGCGGGGAATGTTGGAAAAATGCTGGCGGAACAAAAACGTGGCCGTGGCGCTGGCCAGAAAGGGCACGATTAAAGCGTAGTAGGTGGATCCCCAGCCCAAGTTGGTGACCAACCGCAGCAGGGCAATGATCAAGATTTCTGTGGGCATCATCAGCGTGATCAGCACAAAGCCAAAGGCCAGCCCTTTGCCGGGAAAGCGGAAGTACACAAAGGCCAGCCCGGCTAGCAGCGACAAAACCGTCTTGCCCACGGTGATCGCCACCGCCACGATGGTGCTGTTGACCATGTAGTGGCCCAAGTGCCGCGCCACCATCACCTGATGCCAGTTGAAGGCAAAAGAGGAGCCAAAGGTCAATTGATAGCGGAACACCTCGGCATTGTTCTGGGTGCTCACGAGCAGGGCGTACAACACCGGAAATCCCAGAACCAAGCAGGCCAGCACCAGGCCCAAATGCACATACCAGCGCTCCGGGATCCAGCGCCGCCAACGCCAGGCAGAAGGCTCCACCCGAGTTGAACTGGGCTGGGCTACTTGAGATCGGGGATCCTGCAACAATTGAGCCATAGCACCTCCGGACAGCAAACGCTGATGAGCAGATGGAGTTTCTGGGTCGATCTTCGGCTTCTCTTGTGAGGATAATCTGCCAGAGTTAAGGGCAACCTAAGGAAGGCCAGTCGCCTTAGCGGTGCGGAGCACTTCTGGCCTGAACTTTCGAGTGCTTTCACCGGCGATGGGGAAACGGGTAGAGTAGAACAGCAGTATCTGGATAACCCAAGAGAGGATCCCATGACTCGAGGCTTTGGCCCCTTCGGCAAAATCCAAGAAGCGCTCAAGAAAGCCCAAGAGGTGCGCGATGGCGCCCAAAGGCTGCAAAAAGAGCTGGAAGAGATGGAGATCGTCGGCGAAGCCGGCAATGGGCTGGTGAAAGTGACGGTAAACGGCAACCAAGAACCTCTCAAAGTCTCTCTGGATCCCCAGATTCTCCAGGAGTCGGTGGATGTGGTAGAGGACTTGCTCCTGACGGCGATGGTGAACGCCTACACCCAATCTGCCGAGACGATGCGCAAACGCATGGAAGAGCTGACCGGAAACATCAGTCTGCCGGGGTTGGGACTGGGTTGAGCCCCACTTGCTTAACCCCGCTTGCTTAACTCTGTATGTACACTCGCCCCTTGGCTCGCCTCATCGAAGAGCTGCAACGGCTGCCCGGCATTGGCTCCAAAACCGCTCAGCGCCTAGCTCTCCACTTGATCAACCGGCCTGCCGGCGAGATCGAGGCCCTGGCCAAAGCCCTGCTGGAAGCCAAGCAGACGGTTCGGCACTGTTCCATCTGCTTCAACTGGTCAGCGGAGGATCCCTGTGAGATTTGCCGTTCGCCACAGCGGGATCCCTTGCTGTGGTGCGTGGTGGCCGACGTCAAAGACTTGATTGCGATGGAGCGCACCCGCGAGTTCAAGGGGCTCTACCACGTTTTGGGCGGCCTCATCTCCCCCATGAACGGGATCGGGGTCGATCAACTGCACATCCGCGAGCTGGTGGCTCGGGTGGCACGGGAAAAACCGCAGGAGCTGATCTTTGCCATCAGCCCCAGCGTAGAGGGGGAAGTAACCATGCACGTGGTCAAGGATTACCTGAAGCCGGTTGCCCCCACCTTGCGCATGACCCGCCTGGCCTTCGGCCTGCCCATGGGATCCGAGCTGGAATACGCCGACGAGGTCACCCTGGCCCGTGCCTTGGAAGCGCGGCAGGAGTTGTGAGCCGCCCAGCCCCTCAATCGCAGCCGGTTACCCCCTCCGCGCAGTAGGTGCTCCACCAGGGGTTGAAGTTGGCAGGATCCTCCGGCAGAGTGCTGATGTTCAGAAGTTCCTGGAAGCTGCTGTTGCGGCCTCCGTAGCGCAGGTGCATGTGCACCGGATCCCCGTGGGGTGCCCGCAGAATCACATAGGTGAAGGTCTCGCAACTGGCGTCTGCTCCAGGCTGCAACTGAAACAAATCCCAGATGGAACTTAAGGAGCGCTCAGGGTAGTAGAAGGGATCCGGCGCAGCCCCCCGATAGGCGTAGCGACATTTTTCCGCCAGGGGCTTTTTCCCTTCCAGGTCGGCATAAAAGGAGAAAAACTCCATCTTCTCGAACTTCACCCGCTTCGGATTGCGCGGATCGTTGGCAGATTGTTCCAGAGACGTATCCAGGGTAAAGACGCCATCAATTCCCAGGTAGGGCACTTTATAGGCGTTGGGGGACACAATCTGCAACTCCAAGGCTGCCGCAGCCGCTCCAAAACCCAAGAGACTCAAGCTGCCGATCAGCCAGGTTAGGGCTGTTGAAGAACCAATTTGGCGAGAGAGCATAAAACTTTGTTGTGCCTGTGTTGTGCAGTAAACTGCAGAGCAGTATAGGGGAAGCTTTGAGCTCGTACTATCCCACTGGGGGGCATTTTGCGGAAATTCGCCGACTGCAGGTGCAGCTCTGAGGAACGGGATCCCATCTGGATCCCAACAAGGCAGTAAAATTGAGGTCAGGCTCACCGTAGAGGTGCCAGGTTTGCTGCCAGAGCCTGATATCTGGAAACTGATTTTGAAAGCGAGGAAAACCCCGTGGAGCTAGCTGAGATTGAGGAGTTGATGAACAAAGCTGTGCAAGCCACACAGCGCTCCTTTAATACGGTACGCACCGGGCGGGCCAATTCCAGCCTGCTGGATCGGATTCAGGTGGAGTACTACGGCGTGCCCACTCCCCTCAAGGCCCTGGCCAGCCTCACCACGCCAGACTCCAGCACTCTCTTGATCCAGCCTTTTGATCCCTCGACCTTGGCAGCCATTGAGCGGGCCATTGTCGCCTCTGACCTGGGTCTAACCCCCAGCAACGACGGCAAGGTGGTGCGGCTCAACATTCCCCCCCTGACAGAAGAGCGGCGCAAAGAGCTGAGCAAACAGGTGGCCAAGCTGGCCGAAGAGGGGCGAGTCTCGATCCGCAACATCCGGCGGGATGGCATTGACTCGGTGCGCAAGCGGGAGAAAAATGGCGAGCTGTCTGAAGATGAGTCCAAAAGCTTGCAGGATGCCATCCAGAAGCTGACCGACCGCTATATCAAAAAGATCGATGAGCTGCTGGCAGAAAAAGAAAAGGAGCTGACGACGCTGTAAAAGCTCCTTGTGGACATAACTCCCCACGCTACTGGCCTGCTTCTGCATAGCCGTAGGACGGGGTTAAAGACCCCATTTTTTGATCAAAACTCGACACTCATCCCGAAACTTCAAGGTTTCCACTTGCCCCTCGAAGTCGGGCAGCCGTTCGTTTCTCCTCGTCCAATTCCAACAAGAGGGATCCCGGCTTAGGCCAGGATGGAAGGGGGGAAAACGACAACTCTTGCCGCAATGGATCTGATCCTGTGCCATCAATCGGCGGATTTCGACACCCTGGGGGCGGCGGTGGGAGCGGCCCGCCTGTATCCGGGTGCCCGCATCGCCTTGACTGGTGGATCCCTGCCGGGGGTGCAGGAGTTTTTGGCCTTGTACCGAGATGAATTTCCCCTCATCGAGCTGCGCTCTGTGGATCCGGGACAGGTGCAGCGCTGGATTGTGGTGGATTGTCACGATCCGGATCGCCTGGGCAAAGCTGCCGCTTGGTTGAGTGTCCCTGGCGCCCAGATTGAGATTTTTGACCATCACATCCGGGATCCGGAAACCCCACCGGATGGCTTTTGGCCGCAGCAGCAGGTCAACGGTCATATCGAGGCCGTGGGGGCCACCTGTACCTTGCTGGTGGAGCGGCTGCAGGCTGCTGGGATCCCGCTCAGTCCTTTTGAGCGGCTGGCGCTGGCTTTGGGCATCCACATGGACACCGGATCCCTGACCTTCCCGGAGACCACCGCCCGGGATGCCGCCGCCCTGAGCTGGCTGTTGCAGCAGGGGGTAAACCTGGTCTTGTTGCGGCGCTTTTTGGGGGATGGCCTCACCCCAGAGATGCGCGAGCTGCTCAGCCAGGGGTTGGCCCAGATGCAGGTGCAGCAGGTGGGGGAGTATCGCCTGGGAGAATGGCTGCTGGAGCTGCCGGAGTTTGTGCCCGGCTTGGCCGGCCTGGTGATGCGGCTGATGGATCTGACGGGAGTGGATGTGCTGCTCTTGGTGGCGCGGCAGGGGGAGCGGCTCAGCCTGATCGGGCGGGCGCGGCAGGAGTTTGCCCAGTTGGGCAAAGTGATGGCCCTCTACGGCGGCGGTGGACACGACTGTGCCGCAGCAGCCACGCTAAAAGCCGCCCCAGAGCAGCCTTTGCCCGATCCGGCCCAAGTCATGGCAACCCTCAGGCAGGCTGTCCAAGAGCGGATCCCGCCCCCGGTGACGGCCAGAGATTTGATGTCGGCTCCGGTGCGCACCATCCGACCGGAGATCACCATCGACGAGGCCCAGCGGGTGCTGCTGCGCTACGGCCATTCCGGCCTGGTAGTGGTGGACGCTCAAGGCCGCTTGGTGGGGGTGATCTCGCGGCGGGATATCGATATCGCCCTGCACCACGGGTTTGGCCATGCCCCTGTCAAGGGCTACATGACCACCGATGTGAAAACCCTCTCCCCCGACACCCCTCTGGCGGAGATCCAAAGGCTGATGGTGCAGTGGGACATTGGCCGCCTGCCGGTGCTTCAGGACGGCCAGTTGGTGGGCATTGTTACCCGCACCGACGTGTTGCGGCACCTGCACGAGTTGCCGGCCTTCTCACCGCAGTTGGCTCTGCCCACCCTTTCCTGCCCCCTGGATCTCACCTTCGCGGCTCTCTCGGAACGGCATCGACAGTTGCTGGAGCAGGCCGCCCGCATCGCCGATGAAAAGGGCCTGAGGTTGTATCTGGTAGGGGGAACGGTGCGGGATCTGCTCCTGCACCGGTGGGGACGGCAGCCCTCACCCAGCTTGGAGCGGCTGGATCTGGACTTGGTGGTGGATGGGCCCTACTCTCCGGCCCCGGATGGGACGGATCCCCCGGGCTGGGGCTTGATTTTGGGACAAGCGCTCAAACAGCACTTCCCAGAAGCGCGGCTGGAGATCCACGGCAAATTCCAAACGGCGGCCTTGATCTGGCCAGGCGGCTTTTGTGTGGATATCGCCAGCGCCCGCACGGAGTTTTATCCCTACCCGGCCTCTCCCCCCGAAGTGGCCATGGGATCCATCCAGCAAGACCTCTATCGGCGGGATTTTTCCATCAACGCCTTGGCCTTGCGCCTCAACGGCCCCCAGCGAGGACAGGTGCTGGATTTTTTCGGCGGACAAGCAGATCTGCAACAGGGGATCATCCGGGCATTACACCCCAACAGCTTCATCGAGGATCCCACCCGCATTTATCGAGCGGTGCGCTTTGCGGTGCGCTTGGGCTTCGCCCTGGACTCGACCACAGAAAAATGGATCCGCGCTGCCGTGGCCAGTGGTCTGCACGATGCCGTCGGCGGGGATCGCCTCAAGCAGGAGCTGGCCTACATTCTCGGATCCCGCGATTGGCCCCAAGCCTTTGAGCGGCTGGCAGAATGGGGAGCTTTGCGCTGTATTCACCCCGACCTGGAGTGGGATCCCTCCCTGTGCCGGCGGTTGCAACGGGTGGGTCGCTGGGCTTATCACTTTCGCCGCCGCTATCCTGAGCTGGGATCCCAGGAGATCTGGCAACTGCGCCTAGAGGCTCTCCTCCTCACCCTACCCCAAGCCCCCCAGGTGGCCAGCCAACTCCACCTTACCCAAGCAGGCATCGAACGCCTCAGCCATTCCTCCTATTACCAAACCCTGTTGGCCCAATTGGATCCCGGCACCCTCTCTCCGGCCCAGGTGGTGCAACTGCTGCAGGGGCTGCGGATCCCGGCGGTGATTTTGTTGGCTGGGATCGCCCCCAAGCCGGCCCGGCGGCTGATCTGGCGCTATTTGCAGGAGTGGTACTGGGTGAAGCCGCTCCTCAACGGCCACGATCTGCGTCGTCTGGGTTATAAGCCAGGTCGCCCCTTCCAAGCCATTTTGGAGCAACTGCGTTGCCTCACCCTGAACGGCGAACTCACCACCCCGGCAGAAGCTGAAGCCTGGCTACAAGAACACTTCCCCCTGCCGCAAGCTCAATACCGAGGAAGAAAGTAGAAGGGCAAATCAGTCGAAATAGAAGAGAGTGACCAACTTGTGTTGTTCCTCAGCATGCTTGCAGGCATCCAGCAGCGTGACGCTGTCGTGGAAAACAAAGCAGATCAACTGCTGGCACTTGCCGATGATCTCCAGGTTGCACAGGCGGCTGGCCTCCGCCAGGGGAAGATGGTCGTTTTCGGGATGTTCCACCAGATGCAGCACCTGCTCCAGGCTGGCCCGCGACTCTGCCGGCTGTCGCTCCAAACTCTGCGGCAAGATCACCGTCAAGGACTTCATGTCCGCCCGCATCGCCCCCCGAATGACGGCCAAGTTGGTGCCAATAGCCCCGGATGTGAGGATCTGATTGCCCGTGAGGGCCAAAGCATAGCTGAGGGTCTCGATCAAATACTGGTGGGTAATGGGCACATGACGACTGCCCAGGATGGCCACTCGCTTCGGCCCAACTTGCTGAATGGCGGCCAACTCCTGCAAAAACGTATCAACGCTGGTGGGGACATCAATAGACTGGGTCAACGGGATCCCTCGGCAAATTCTCAAGATCTGGGCTAGGCTATGCTATCTCAAATTTCCGCTTTGGGATCCGGCCAAGTTGAAGCTCTACAGCTTCAGCCCCAAACTTTTGGTGGAGTGCTCAAGCTGTCTGCAGCAAGCTGGGCTTGGCTGTGGGCGGAAGATCCCGCCTGAATGTGGATGGTGTAGCTCATGCTGCTGTGAACGCCCTTGCCCAGCCAATGGCCGTAAATGGGAGCGGCATCTCTGGGGTAAGCGCTGGCCGCCAAAGCCACATGACCATCGGCCACGGCCAACCCCTGGGTGGGATCAAAGCCCCGCCAACCGGCCCCTGGCAAGTACACCTCCGCCCAAGCGTGCAAATGACGGCGCACAGGCTCTGGGGGTTCTCCACCCCTGCTCTCCCCCGAAGGCTGCGAGGGGCTGACCTGGTAGCCACTGACAAAGCGCGCGGCCAAGCCTACCGTACGGCAGACCTCCATGAACACCAGGGCCAGATCGCGGCAGGCTCCGGTTTTGCGATGCCAGGTCAAGCCGGCAGGCCAGGGATCCCCCTTTTCCCGCAAGATGTGGCGGCATTCTGAATAGATGCGCTGGTTCAGCGCCGGCAGAAAAGCTGTCGTTTCCCCCTGCACGTGATCCCATAGCTCCCAGGCCAAGGCCTGGATGCCGGGATCCGCCTGAGCCGTCAGATAAGGCTGTAATTGGGCTGCCAGCGTGCTGGGATAGTCGATGGGGAGATGGGTGGCCCAATCGCAGAGCAGGTAGTCGAAGGGATTCTGCCGCAGGGTGAGCACCGTGGCCTGAGTTTGGATGCGCAAGTGCTCGGTGGGATCCTCAAACCAAAGCCGAACCGCCGCGTTGCCCTCCAGGTCCACCAGCGCCGATTGGCCCACCGGCTGCGGATCCACCTGCAACTCAAAAGCCAGGAGAGTCTGGATCCCGTCGCAGCGCGGTCGCAATCGCACCGTGTGGGGCTCCAGTTGGACTGGACGACTGTAGCGATATTCGATGAGATGGCGGATCTGAATTTGCACAGGCCAAATGACGGGCAAGGAGTTTTATCACAGGCAAAGGAGCACCGAGATCAGGCAACCCAAACTGCTCCCAGATCAAAGCCAAGAAGCGGTTGCATCGTCTGCCCGAGATCTCTAGACTTCAGGGATCCCGAGTTTGAGATCTCCGAGAGCTTTGCCCTGCCTTCCCAATCATCGAAACCTCCAGCTTAGAGCGGATGTACTCCCCAGCCTGTACAGGAGCATAGCGAGGGGGATTTGCTGCATTCTGGCATGTGGGCAGGCATTCGATCCAAGCATCGTCCCGAGGAGCTGTAAAGTAAACCAAAGACAGGCGGCGACTGGAACCGAAAGCCGATCGGGGTGGATTGACCACGCGGTGCAACGTGGAGCGCCAACGGTCATTGGTCCAACGGGATAGCAGATCGCCAACGTTGATGACAAAGGCGTTGGGAACAGCCTGCACATCAATCCACTCTCCTGCTTTGGAGTACACCTGCAGCCCTCCCGGCGCCCCATCCTGTCGCAGAATCGTGAAGCCACCGTAGTCGGAGTGAGCCCCATAGCGTAGCTGTCCCGGGATGGGCTCCACCTCCTGTTCAGGATAATGCACAGCCCGCAGCACTCCCCCTTTCCCCTCCATAAAAGGCAGAAAATAGGTTTCCGGCAGATCCAAAGCCAACGCGCCCATGCGCATCAAGGTTTGGGTGAGCTGAAGCAGAGCCGCATCATAAGCCAGAAGAGCAGCCCGCAGTCCTGCTGGATGGGTGGGCCAAAGGTTGCCCGAATCCGGATCCACCCCTGCTTGGGGCCGTTGTGGATCTTCCCGAAACAGGTCATTGAACACCAGCGCCTCACAGAGATCGTAGGGAACCTCTGCCCCACGGGTAGCGGCTACACTTTCGATGCCAATCGGCAGGTATCCCTGGTTTTTGACGCGATCCGGAGTCACCACCTCCATTTTTTGTTCCAGCGGCAGGTCGAAGAAAGCCCTCGCTCTCTCGTAGGCTGTTTGTATGATGGCCTCCGGGATCCCATGCCCTGTGATCACCACAAACCCCACCTCCTCCAAGGCTGCCCCAAAAGCCTTTGCAACCCCTAGCGGATCCGTGCCCTCCCGAAAGGGGGTCAAATCCAGACAAGGGATCCCAGCTTGCTCAAAGGAAGAAACTGGAGACATAGCCGACGTAGAGACAGGTGCTCAGAACAGCTCCTACCCTACGAAGAAAACCTGCCCCAAGACTGTGTGGGCGGATACCCCCTCAGAGCTGGCACCGGCTCAACCCCACATCCAGAAACGAAACTAGGGATACTCTTGCTTGGCCTGTTGCCAGAGGACTTCCAGCTCCTGGAGACTGCGCCCTTTCAGAAGGGAGCTTTTGCCACCGCCGGGCGTGGATCCCAGCAGTTCCTGAGCCAGCTCTTCCATGCGCAAAAAACGACGGGCAAAGCGCAGATTGGTTTGGGCCAGAGCTTGGGCAGCATCCAAACCGTACCAACGGCCCAAGTTGACCAGGGCAAAAAGCAGATCCCCCAGTTCGGCTTCCTGGCGAGTTGGATCGGGGGGATCCCTCTCCAATTCTCGACGCAGCTCGGCTTCTTCCTCGCGGATCTTGGCCCAGATCCCCTCCACCGTTGGCCACTCAAACCCTGCCCCCACCACTTTGCAGGAAATTTTCAGGGCAGCCATTAGGGGAGGCAAACTTTGGGCATAGTGCAGCAGTTTTTGGCCAAGGCTTTGATCCGGTCGCTCCCCTTGCTTGATCTGTTCCCAAGAGCGGTGCAACTCCGGAAGATCTGCCATCACAGCATCCCCAAACACATGGGGGTGACGGCGGATCAGTTTATCGGCAATTCGCGCAGCCACAGCTTCCAGATCAAAGTGGTTCTGCTCGGCAAAGATCTGAGACTGCAACACCACCTGCAACAACAAATCCCCCAGCTCTTCGGCAATCGCCGCCGGATCCCCGGCTCGAATGGCAGCTACCGTCTCATACGCTTCTTCGAGAATGTAGGGGGTCAGAGACTCCGGAGTTTGGGCCCGATCCCAGGGACATCCATCGGGGGCACGCAACCGAGCAACAACAGCCGCCAAACGACTCAGGTGCGAGGTAGAGGCGGAACGCTCCAGATAGAGGTGGGCAAAATGCCCCGTTGCTTGGGGATCCCAGCTTTGCAGCGTCAGTGGGCCGGCCACCACCTCTAAGCCCTCCGTTAACAACGTAACAGGCTGGACAGGAGCACAGACCTGTTGCAAAACACTGCGCAGCTCCGCCGGATCCTTTCCCCCACAGCTTTTCAGCAGTAGGGATCCCTGCTCCGCAGTAGACCACCGAGCCAGAGCTTGTTGCCAGTCGGGCTGAAGACTATCCAGCGTTTGCAGCATGGTCAAAAGGGTAGGTGCGGCCCAAATCCAAAAGGCGGCTGAGCTGCTCCAGATCGATGAAACTCAACTCCAAAAGAATCATCAGCAACGGCCCTTGCTGGCGATGTTGCAGCTTCTTGGCCAGGCTCAGTTGAGAACGGTCGATGATGCCCGTTTGCAAGAGATATTCCTCAAGGGCTGGGGGGGGAATGGGATCTAGCATGGTCGTTTCGCAGCGCTGAAGAAGGACAAATATGAAACTGAGAAGATAGTAAACTAACGTAACTATTCTTAACACTCCTACAGAGTTTCGGCAAAGATCCGGCTGGCAAATAGGCCACAGGTGAGCTTACCAAGCCCTGTGCCCACAGCTCCACGGCAAGAAAACCCCTAAATTGCCTCAGCAAATGAGGTTTCTGTATCCAAGGACACAAAAAATGGGTAGCGAGAGGTCATGGTATGGTAGCAGATTGGCGATCAGTTGGCAGTACCCTGAAAGGCTGGCTGCTTCTTCTTTGTTTGGAGAAACCAACTTGCCTTGGCAAGATGTTACTTTTTTATCTGACTAATTCTGGTATTTAGATAAAAATCTTACAATAACTGCTCAGGGATCCAATCTGTTCGGCTCCTCTGGGATCCGCCCTGGGGCTGCCATCCTGCTCGGGTTAGCTAGACCGCCGAGAAGTCCCGCCCTCTATGTATCAGCATGGGAGTCGGGATGAGAGGCGGAGATTCCTGCGCTATGATAAGCAGAGAGCGGTGGGGCATCCCGTTCTTAAAGCTCAGGAAATGTCCTTAACAGGAGTCACTGTTCGCGTCAGCGGGACGGAGTCCTTGAAGCTCGCACTCTTTCGCTTTAGCGGCGCGGAGCGCTTTGCATCAGCATGAGTGCAGGAGTATGTCACCTAAGCTAGAAACGGCTGCAGGATGGACTCCCATTATGTCTGAAGCCCAAGGTTTACTGCCGGTGGGGGCAACGGTTCAAGTGGTGGAGATGCCTCCTTACCTAAAAACGGCTGACCCAATGCCGATGTTGCGCCCGGCCCATTTGATCCGCTTGCACGAGCAAGGGGTGATCCTGCAGCGACGGCTGTTGGGCACCTACAGCGTGCAATTTGCCAATGGCATCTTTCTCATAGACGGAAAATATCTTGCCCCGGTGGGATCCCTGTCCTAGTGCGCCCATTTCTCCTCCGAGCCAGCTCGATGGGTTTGTCGGCCTTCAGAACCTTTGGGAGCTGGCAGCTTTCCACAGAAGCGAGCCTTCGACTGACCGGCGGACTTTCGCGGTAGATTAAGGTGTGCCGGTTGGGGTTGGGTCAAAGTTTGGCTCAGCCGGTGAGATCCACCTCAACTTGCGCTAATCCCTGCTTCTTACTGCCCTCCATCCCACTAGACCAGCGCTGCTTATGCCCAGAGTCATCGTCACAGATCCCATCGATCAGGCGGGGATCGACATTCTCTCCCAAGTCGCTCAGGTGGATGTGCAAACTCAGCTCACCCCAGAGCAGTTGATCGCGGTCATCCCCAACTACGATGCCATCATGGTGCGCTCCGGTACACGGGTTACCCGAGAGGTGATCGAGGCGGGGACGAACTTGAAGATCATCGGGCGGGCGGGCGTTGGCGTTGACAACATCGATGTGCCTGCCGCAACCAAAGCCGGGATCCTGGTGGTCAACTCCCCAGAGGGCAACACCATTGCCGCTGCCGAGCACGCCATTGCCTTAATGATGGCCCTCTCCCGCCACATACCTGATGCCAATGCCTCTCTGAAATCGGGCCTGTGGAATCGGCAAGAGTTTGTCGGCGTAGAAGTCTACAAAAAAACGCTGGGGATTGTCGGATTGGGTCGGATTGGATCCCATGTGGCCCAGATTGCCAAGGCGATGGGGATGAAGCTGCTGGCCTATGACCCCTATCTGTCCGTGGAGCGGGCAGAGCAACTGGGGGTGCGCCTGGTGGACTTCACAACTTTGGTGCAGGAATCGGACTACATCACCTTGCACGTTCCCAAAACCCCTGAAACCACCAACCTGTTCAACGCCGAAACCTTCCGCATGATGAAGCCGACCGCCCGCCTGATCAACTGCGCCCGTGGCGGTTTGGTGGATGAACAAGCCCTGTACGAAGCCCTGAAATCCGGTCAAATTGCCGGAGCGGCTTTGGATGTATTTGCCAACGAGCCCCTGAAGGACTCTCCGCTGTTTTCTCTGGGCAAGGAAGTCCTGCTCACTCCCCACTTGGGGGCCTCCACCGAAGAAGCCCAGGTGAACGTGGCCATCGATGTGGCCGAGCAGATCCGCGATGTGTTGCTGGGGCTGCCGGCCCGCTCTGCTGTGAACATCCCCGGCTTACAGGCAGAGGTGCTGCAAAACCTCAGACCCTACCTGGACTTGGCCGAAACCCTGGGCAACTTGGTTGGCCAATTGGCGGGGGATCGCGTCAACCAGTTGGAGATCCGCCTGCAGGGAGATCTGGCAGAAAAAGATGGTCAGCCGATCGTCATTGCCGCTCTCAAAGGGCTTTTGACGCTGGCGCTGCGGGAGCGGGTCAACTACGTCAACGCCTCCATCGAGGCCAAAGAACGGGGCATTCGGGTGGTGGAAACTCGAGATCCCTCTTTGAAAGATTATTCCGGATCCCTGACGTTGATTGCCCATGGCCCCAATGGGATCCGCTCGGTTTCGGGGGCGTTGATTGGGGAGCGAGAGGTGCGGATCACCCAGATCGACGAGTTCCCGGTGAATGTGCCCCCTTCCGCCAACATGCTGATGACCCTGCACCGGGATATGCCGGGGATCATCGGGCGGATTGGCACCTTGCTGGGAGCCTACAATGTCAACATCGCCAGCATGCAAGTGGGCCGCAAGATCATCCGCGGCGATGCAGTGATGGTGCTCAGCTTGGATGATCCTCTGCCCGATGGGATCCTGGAAGAGGTGCTCAAGCAGCCGGGCATCCGCGACGCTTTTGTGGTGAACCTCTAGAATTGCTGATCCTTAAAAAATCCCAAACCTCACTTCCACAGCAAGACGGAGTCTTTGCTTGAGCCAGAGTGATTTGTCCCTAACCCTGCCTCGCATCCCAGACTGGGATTGGCCGGCGTTTCTGGAGTCGCTGAGTCACTTCGGTGTGGACCTCAGCCTGGAACGCATGCAAGTCTTGCTGCAGCGCCTGGGACAGCCCCAAGTTGGGATCCCGGCCATCCATGTAGCCGGTACCAACGGCAAGGGATCCGTCTGTGCCTGGGTCAGCCACGTGTTGTGGGCGGCAGGCTATCGTGTGGGTCGTTACACCTCTCCTCATTTAGTAGATTGGCGGGAGCGGATTTGGCTGAACGGGGAATACATTTCCACCAACGACTGGAGCCAAGCGCTGGCCCAGGTGCGAGACTGCCTACAAACCTATACCCCCAACGAGGCTTCCCCCACCCAGTTTGAGGCTATCACCGCCGCCGCTTGGCTGTACTTCCGCCGACAAAAGGTGGATGTGGCGGTGATAGAGGTGGGCTTGGGGGGTCGGCTGGATGCCACCAATGCCGGGATCGAGCCGGTGGTGACGGCCATCACCTCCATCGGCTGGGATCATTGGCAGCGCTTGGGCAACAGCCTTCCCCAAATTGCCTCTGAAAAGGCGGGCATTCTCAAGCCAGGGATCCCGGCAGTGTGCGCACCCCAAACCCCAGAGGTCACAGCAGTTATCCGAGCCAAGGCAGAGCAATTGCGAAGCCCCCTGAAGATGGTCGAACCTCTGCGATGGTCAGAGCCTCAAACCGTCCACTGGCGAGGGCAGCTCCTCACCCTGCCCCTCAGCGGCGATGTACAACTCACCAATGCAGCAGTAGCCCTTGCCGTTGTGGAAACCCTACAGCAACAGGGCTGGCGGATCCCGGATGCCGCTGTCGAAAAAGGATTTGCCATCACCCGTTGGCCGGGGCGCCTACAGCGGGTGCAGATTGGATCCCGCCAGTTGCTGATGGATGGAGCCCACAACTTACCCGCTGCCCAGGCTCTCCGTCGCTATCTGGATAAGTATCAACCTGGCCCCCTCACCTGGTATATGGGCATCCTCACCACCAAGGATGTCCAGGGCATTCTCAGTACCCTGCTGCGGCCGGGAGATTGCTTTTTTGCCCTGCCAATTGCCGGCCACTCTGGGACGGATCCCGAGCAACTTGCTCAGCTAGCCCAGACTCTGCAGCCTCATCTCGCCTCGGCACGGGCACTGCCCAATCTCTCCGCTCTTCGGGCTCAGTTGCTCAAGCCGAAAAACCTCACTGAGCCACCAGCTGTAATCTGCGGATCCCTGTACCTATTGGGCCAGGTGATGCAGGAATGTTTGGGATGGGATCTAGCCTGTTGAACTGACAGGTGAAACCTTATGCAAAACCTGAGCTCCTCTCCTATAAAGAGAGAGGAGCTATGAACAAAAACTAGCTCTCAACCACTATCACTTGATCAAGATACTCCCCTACTGATTGGGTTAGGGTGGTGGGCCTGGCACCGAGCTAGGTTGCCAGCAGGTCACCCTGCCAGTAGATTCGCCGCTGATGCGTTTCACGTCCGAGTTCGGGATGGGTCGGCGTGGTTCCACATCGCCATAGGCACCAGGACAAT
>NZ_JANSIF010000028.1:0-39127 GCF_047461935.1 Synechococcus sp. R55.4
GTGCGCAACTTGGTACGGAATCACCACTTGGCCAAGTCGATTCACGATGCCGGGTGGAGTTTATTCACCGGGTGGCTCGACTCCTACGGGAAGGTCTTCAACAAGGTGGTGGTGGCAGTGCCGCCCCAGTACACCAGTCAGGACTGTTCTCAGTGTGGTCACAGGGTGAAGAAGACGCTGTCCACTCGCACCCACCGCTGCCCGCGGTGTGGGACGGTGATTGACCGGGATGAGAATGCGGCCATCAACATCCTACGCAAAGGGCTGGAGTTGTTGGGTGAGGAGTGGAACAACGGTACCTTTGGGCATAAGGGAACCGCCCCGCAAGGGGGAACGCCTGGGGAGACGAGCGCCGCTGCCGTGGAGGGGAAGCCTGACACGGTAAGCGCTGTCGCAGAACCAGGAACCAGAATCCCCTGTCTTTAGGCAGGGGAGTATGTCAAATCCCCAAAGAGACTCACCGAGCCGTGAAGCGCATCCTGTTGGAATCGGATCAAGATCTTTCGGAGCTGATCGAGGCGCTGCTCAGCCAGTGGCTGCGTTCTCAGTCGGGAAAGGTTTGAAACCAAAATCTGGGGAAGGGGGGCATCGCGGACCCCACAGCCGCATAGGATCCCGCTGTCGGGGATCGGAGGGAGCACACAGATTCCAGATCAGAACCAGATTAAGAATAAGATGAAGGGGCGTGAGGCAGGGATCCCCGAACGCGAGGTGGGGCCGTTCGCAATAGCGGGACGGAGTCCTTGGGCAAGTTGCGCGAGGGGAAGTCTGCGTTGGGAGGACGTCACGCTCTTTCAGGGGTAAAGGGATCCTTTATGCAAGCCATCACCTTGCTCGGCTCCACCGGCTCGATTGGCACCCAAACTCTGGACTTGGTGGCCCAGTATCCAGAGCGTTTTCAGGTTGTTGGCCTGACCAGCTACAGCAACGTCGCCCTCTTGGCCGAGCAGGTACGGCGGTTTCGGCCCCAGATGGTTGCCATTGGCCGGGAGGAGCTGCTGCCGGAGCTGCGGTCGCTGCTGACCGGGATCCGACCGCTGCCGGAGTTGGTGGCCGGAACGGAGGGGCTGTGTCAGGTGGCGGCTCACCCGGCGGCCCAGCGGGTGGTGACGGGGATCGTCGGCTGCGCCGGTTTGTTGCCAACCCTGGCGGCCATCCGTGCCGGCAAAGACATTGCCCTGGCCAACAAAGAAACCCTGGTGGCAGGGGGGCCGGTGGTGCTGCCCTTGGTGCGGCAGTACGGGGTGAACCTGATCCCCGTCGACTCTGAGCATTCGGCCATTTTCCAGTGTTTACAGGGGGTGCCCGCGGGATCCCTGCGAAGAATCCTGTTGACTGCCTCGGGTGGCGCCTTTCGGGATTGGCCTGCCGAAAAATTGGATCAGGTCACCCTGGCCGATGCCCTCAAGCATCCCAATTGGGTGATGGGGCGCAAAATCACCATCGACTCGGCTACCCTAATGAACAAGGGCCTGGAGGTGATCGAGGCCCACTGGCTCTTCGGCCTGGACTACGACCACATCGACATCCTCATCCACCCGCAGAGCATTGTCCACTCCCTGATCGAGCTGGCCGATACCTCGGTTCTGGCCCAGTTGGGCTGGCCGGACATGCACCTGCCCATCCTCTACGGCCTCAGTTGGCCGGAACGCCTGGCCACCCCCTGGGATCCCCTCGATTTGGTCAAGCTGGGATCCCTCACCTTTAAGGCTCCGGATCACCGCAAGTACCCCTGCATGGAGTTGGCCTATGCCGCTGGACGGAGGGGGGGAACGCTGCCGGCAGTGTTGAATGCGGCCAACGAAGCGGCGGTGGCCCTGTTCTTGCAGGAGCGCATCCGTTTTTTGGATATTCCCCGTCTCTTGGAGCGGGTTTGTGAGCGGCATCAAGTCATTGCCGATCCCAGCCTGGAGGACATTTTGCAGGCAGATGCCTGGGCACGGCGGGAAACGGCGCAACTGGCCCAGCAAGCCCCGGCTCAGGTTCTGGTCTGATCCCCACCGGGGGGATCCGGCTGAACGCTAGAGTGGAAGAGGATGCAGGGAGCAA
The DNA here is from genome assembly GCF_047461935.1 of Synechococcus sp. R55.4. Classification (NCBI taxonomy): domain Bacteria; kingdom Bacillati; phylum Cyanobacteriota; class Cyanophyceae; order Synechococcales; family Synechococcaceae; genus Synechococcus; species Synechococcus sp. R55.4. Next base: position 2,050 of record NZ_JANSIF010000028.1, read on the forward strand.
GTGAGTGACCGGATCGGGATCCCATCTCCGACAGTTGGCCCATTATCTGCGCCCCTATCGACGACAGGTGGGGTTGGGCATTGGATCCCTGCTCCTGGTCAATGGCCTGGGGGTGTTCCTGCCCTGGTACGTCAAGCTGGTCATCGATGACCTCAGCCAGAACCTGGCCACTTTGTCGGCCCGGCGCATTGCCCTTTACGCCTTGACGGTGCTGGTCGTCTCCAGCCTGATGATGGGCATTCGCATTGCCTCGCGGGTGTGGATGTTTGGGGTGGGACGGCAGGTGGAGTTTCACCTCAAGCAAGCCATCTTCGAGCATTTGCTCACCCTGCAGCCTTCCTACTTTGCCCAGCAGACCATCGGGGACATTCTCACCTGCATCACCAGCGATGTGGAAAACATCCGCCGCCTGTTGGGGTTCGCCCTACTCAATTTGGCCAACACGATCTTTGCCTATGCCACCACCTTGCCCGCCATGTTTGGCATCGAGCCCCGTCTGAGCACCTTGGCGCTGTCGGTGTTTCCGGTGATGTTGGTGCTGGTGAAGTTGAGCAGCAACCGCCTGCAGCAGGAGCAGCTCCAGGTGCAGCAGGAGTTGGCGGATCTGAGCGATCTCATTCAAGAGGACCTGAACGGCATTGCCCTGATCAAGGTGTACAGCCAGGAACAGCACGAGCAGCGGGAGTTTCGCCGCCAGAACCAGCGGCTGCTGCAGGCCAATTTGCGCTTGGCCCTCACTCGCAACTTGCTCTTCCCTTCTTTGGTGGCGCTGGTCAGCCTCAGTTTGTTGCTGCTGCTGGCGGTGGGGGGGCCGCAGATTGCGGCAGGGACGCTGACCATCGGGGATTTTTCGGCCCTCACCCTCTACGTGGAACGGTTGGTATTTCCCACCGCCCTGCTGGGCTTCACCATCACGGCCTACCAGCGGGGGCAGGTCAGCTTGGAGCGGATCGATGCTCTGTTGGGGGTAGAACCCACCATCCGAGACGCCCCAGGCGCTTTGCCGTTGCCTCTGGAGAGGGTGCAGGGTCGCCTCGAGGCCAGAGGTCTCGCGTTTGCCTTCGCCGGCCCTGCGGCAGCTCCGGCTCTAGAGGATTTGCACTTTTGCATAGAACCGGGCCAGATGGTGGCGGTGGTGGGGCCGATTGGGGCGGGCAAGTCCACTCTGGCCAATGCCCTGCCTCGGCTGCTGGAGATCCAGCCGGGGCAACTGTTTTTGGATGGGCAGGATATCACCCAGATTCAACTGGGATCCCTGCGCCGGGCCATTGCCTATGTGCCCCAGGAGAGCTTCCTGTTCAGCGCCACGGTTCGGGACAACATCCGCTACGGCAAGCCAGATGCCGAAGATTGGGAGGTGGAATGGGCTGCCAAAGCCGCCCACATCCACGCCGAGATCCTCAACTTCCCCAACGGCTACGACACTCTGGTGGGAGAGCGGGGCATCACCCTCTCCGGTGGCCAGCGACAGCGGGTGGCCTTGGCTCGGGCTTTACTGGTGGATGCTCCCATCTTGATCCTGGATGACTCTCTCTCCAGTGTGGATAACCAGACGGCCCAAGCCATCCTCCGCCATCTGCGCCAGACCACGGCCCAGAAAACGGTGATCTTCATCACCCATCGCCTCACGGCTGCGGTGGAAGCCGATCAGATTTGGGTGATGGACAGGGGCCGCCTCGTGCAGAAGGGATCCCATGCCGAATTGCTGGCGGACGAGAAGGGCCTCTATGCTTCCCTGTGGGCCAAGCAGAAGCTGGAGGAGATACTGGCCTGATTTCTTCACCCCTGGCTCCTCTCCCAAGGTAAAGAGGGGATCTCGCTGGCGCTCTGGTCGGAAAGGGGGTTGAGCGGCTACCGTAAGCTGCAAAGCAGGGAGGAGTGGTGGAATGGAGACTGTTGGGATTGTTCGCGCTAGGGGTGCGGAGCGCCCTCTGTGGGAATTGCTCAGCCAAGCCGGGATCCAGCCCCGATTGGCCCAGGGATCCTTGGAGGGGGTGCAAGTTTGGAGCCTGTGTGCCGACTCCCGCCAGGTGCAGGCCGGGGATCTCTTTCTGGGGATGCCGGGATCCCGCGTGGATGGGGGTTGCTTCGTGGCCCAGGCCCTGGCGGCAGGGGCGGTGGCCGCCCTGATCTCCCAGGAGGCGTGGGAGAGCTTGTCTTCTCAGGAGTTGCTGTCGCAGCAGCCTATCCTGCTTATGCCGCGCGAGGCTCTCCCCAAGGCCGTGGCCCAGGTGGCGGCGGCTTTCTATGGTTTTCCCGCCCGTCAACTGACCTTGGTGGGGGTAACGGGCACCAACGGCAAAACCACCACCACCCATCTCATTGAACATTTGGTGCAGGCTGCCGGTCGCTCCACCGCTTTGCTGGGCACTCTGTACAACCGCTGGCCGGGCCACAGCGAAGTTGCTCCCCACACCACCCTTTTTCCGCCTGAACTGCAGCGCAGCCTCAGGGAAGCCCAGAGAGCCGGGGCGGAGGTGGCGGTGATGGAGGTGAGCTCCCATGCTCTCGCTCAAGATCGGGTGTGGGGATGTTCCTTTGCCGCTGCCGTCTGGACCAACCTCACCCAGGATCACCTGGACTTTCACCAGACGCTGGAGAACTACTGGCAGGCCAAGGCCACCCTCTTCCGACAGGAATATCTCCAAGGGCGGGCGGTGATCAACGCCGACGATTCTGGGGGACGGCGGCTCTTGCAAGCCATTCGGCCCGATCTGCAGCCCTGGGCCTACTCGCTGCAGCCCCTGCAGGGGATCCCCGGCCTCTGGCCCGGCCAAGTTCAACTGCGCCCCACCGGCCTGAGCGCGACCCTGCACACCCCTGCGGGCACGTTTGCCGTGGAGGCCCCCCTGGTGGGATCCTTCAACCTGGCCAACTTGCTGGCGGCGGTGGGGGTGGCGCTGCACTTGGGGATACCGGTGGAGACCATCCAGTCGGCTCTGCCCCATTTTCCAGGGGTGCCGGGGCGGGTGGAGCGGGTGACCCTGCCGGGGCAGGATATCGCGGTGATTGTGGACTATGCCCACACCCCCGACGGGCTGGAAAACCTGCTCAAGGCCCTGCGCTCCCAGGTGCAAGGTCAGCTTATCTGTGTCTTTGGCTGTGGGGGGGATCGGGATCGGGGCAAACGACCGCAGATGGGACGCATTGCCGCCACCTGGGCAGATCAGGTGATTGTTACTTCCGACAACCCCCGCACCGAAGATCCCCAGCAGATCCTACGGGATATTCTGGCCGGGATCCCTGGATCCCCCAGGGCGGTGGAGGTGGATCGGCGGCAGGCCATTCGCCTGGCCATCCTCGAAGCGCGGCCAGGGGATACAGTGGTGATCGCCGGCAAAGGCCACGAAGACTACCAAATCCTGGGCACCGAGAAGGTTCACTTCGACGACCGGGAAGAAGCCCGTGCCGCCCTGGCCCTGCGCCTGAACAGCCATAGCCCCTCCCGATAAACTCCTCTCTCTCTTCGGAAGAGGGGCTGGGGGTGAGGATTGCCAACAGCAAGTCAAAAGGCTTACAGTTGCCCACATGGGCTACCTAAAGATGGGCTAGACTCAGTACAACGAGAAGCACAAGCCCTATGCCTTCTTCTTCCGTGGATGTTCGCGAGCTACCCCTGTTTCCCTTGCCGGAGGTGGTACTGTTTCCGGGCCGCCCTCTGCCGCTGCACATATTCGAGTACCGCTACCGCATGATGATCAACACCATCCTGGAGACGGATCGCCGCTTTGGGGTGCTGATGTTCAATCCCCAGACGGGATCCCCGGTGCGGGTAGGGTGTTGTGCTGAGGTGTTGCAGGTGCAGCGCTTGCCGGATGACCGTATGGACATTTTGACCTTGGGGCAGCAGCGCTTCCGCGTCTTGGATTACGTGCGGGAAAAACCCTTCCGGGTGGGGCTGGTGGAATGGATTGAGGATGAGCCGACCACCCCTTCCGATGACCTGCAGGGCTGGGTGCGCCAGGTTACCACTCTCCTTCAGGATGTGGTGCGTCTCTCGGGCAAGCTGATGGAGCGGGATGCAGAGTTGCCGGAGCAGCTCCCCACCACTCCCATAGAATTGTCCTACTGGGTGGCCAGCCACTTTCATGGAGCCCCCCAAGAGCAGCAAGCTCTGCTGGAAATGGTCAGTACCGAAAGCCGGCTGCGCCGGGAAGCCGAAATTCTTGAGTCCACCCGCAAGCACTTGGCCGCCCGCACGGCCCTCAAGGATCTGTTCACGGAAATTTCCTGAGGTTCCTGTCAGTTGGTCAGGTCTGCTCCCATCTGTTCTGGTGGCTCTTGTGGACCTTTCCAGAGAGTGCCCTTTGCCTTTCTCGACCAGGCAGAGCAGAATGCTTCCCCCGGAAAGGTTGGGTATTTCTTGAGGATCCCTTCCCCGTTTTTCATGGCCTACGCTCGCCGCTACTTGCGCTTTCCCTCTCAGATCTTGGGCCGGGAAATGGAGATGCTCCACTTCGGGCATCACGGCTACCCGCTGATCTGTCTGCCCACCAGCAACGGGCGTTTTTTCGACTTGGAAGATCGCGGCATTATCGCCAGCCTCAGCCATCATCTGGAACAGGGCTATTTGCAGGCTTTTTGCGTGGAAACCCTGGATTGGGAGACCTTTTTCAACCGCGAGCTGGACTTGCCCCAACGTCGGGATCGTTGGCTGTTGTTGGAGCAGCACTGGGTAGAAGAGCTGATCCCCTATGCCAAAGCGGAAGCGCAAAATGAGTTTTTGGTAGTGGCCGGTTTTTCCCTGGGGGCTACCCATGCGGTCAACCTCACCTGTCGGCACCCCGGCTTGGTGCGCCGTTGCTTGGCCCTGGGGGGGCCCTACGATGTGGCGGCTCTCGGCTCCATCACCGGCTGGGATCCCCAACGGGCAGAGCAGGAGCTGTATTTCATCAACCCGCTGGCTTATATGTCCAACATGAGCCGGCAACTCTGGGATCACTTGGGCGGGCGCAACACCGAGCTGAAGCTGCTCACCGCTCGCCACGACCACTGCCTCAGCGACAACCTGCGTCTGGCGGAAGTGCTTAGCCGCAACAACATCCCCCATCAACTGGAGGTATGGGAGGGGAATCACGATTGGCCCACTTGGCAAGCGCAAATCCGCGCCTTCGCGTAGGATCCCTTGCAGGGAATAGCTTTTGACGAGAGAGCTTTGATGATTGAAGACTATTGGGTTGGCAGCCTGCACTTCAGCGAGCCTTTTGGGGACGATACTCTGGCCCGCCTCAACGCACTTCCCCCTGTTCAAGCTCGCAACGGCCAAACTTACAAGATCCGGGCCGAACATGTCACCATTCATGAGGTGAACCTGGATTACCGCACCAAGTATCGCTTGATCCTGGATCGCTTCAGCTACCTTTACCCCCAAGCCATCGGCCTATTCATGGGCTTTGCCTTTCGGGGGGTTTACCTCATCAACAACCCCTTTAGCTTTTATTACTACCTGCGCAACAAAGATGCTGCCTACATGGTGGTCAAAGAGCTGGGGATCTCCATCCCCAAAACTTACATTCTGCCCCCTAAAGAAGCCCCTGCATTGAAAGCAGAGGACTTTAAGTATCATAAGTTTTTCGATTGGCAGGGGATGGCAGAAGACCTGGGCTGGCCAATGGTGATCAAGCCGGCGGAGGGGCGAGAGGCCATTGGAGTAGAAATAGCCCACAACATGGAGCAGCTCCTCTATTTTTACGACCGCTCTGGATCTCAGGTGATGATGATCCAAGAGAAGGTCAAAACCCCTTACCCTTGGCAGATTCGCGCCCTCTGCATTGGCCGAAAGATCATTCCGATCAAGTATATCTTTCGCAAGTTCGATGCCAGCGAATATCTGTTTGATCCAGAATTTCTTACCCCGGAAATGGGCCAGAAAGTCATCAATACCTGTCGGATTATCAATCGAGTTTTGGGCTATGAAATGAACTCGGTGGAGCTATTCATCGACGAGCAGGGAGAGCTGCAGGCCATCGACTTTAACAATCCGGTGCCCGATGGGCGGCTCAAGGCTTTGGGAGAGATCTTCTACAACGATTACCAGCAGGCCCTTTGCGATTTGGTCTTGGACATCGTGCGGGAACAGCGTCCTTTCGACTTCCTGCCCCCAGATATCAACCGCTTTGCCCACATTGCCCGACGGGCCGATCTCACCCGCGAGCAGAAGTTTCAGATGGCTTTGGAATTGGCCAACCGTTACTACGAGCCCAGGGATCCCGATTAAAATCAAACCAGAACCCAAAAGTGTGGTTTTCCGCCGGAGAAGTTGTGGACGGGCAAAGGAGCAGCAGCGTGGTTTCCGACCCCGCTTCAGGGTGGTACGTGATCAAGCAGGCGCAGGGATCCTGCCAGGTGCTGCATTTGGCGGCGTTGAGTCGGCAAGAGCATTGGGGGCCTTTTCCCAGCCAAGCTGAGGCGATTGGGCGGCGGGTTGGTCTGATCCAGGCAGGCAAATGTCAACCGGGTTGAAATGGCGCTGGTGCCACGATATTCGCGAGATCCCAGCAGGGGCCTGGCACGCCTTGCAAACGGAGCGCACCTCTCCTTTTTTGGAATACGAATGGTTGCACAGCCTAGAGAGCTCAGGTTGTGCCAGCCGCAGGACGGGGTGGCTGCCCTGTCACCTGTTGGTGGAGGCGGACGGCCAGTTGGTTGCTGCTGCCCCCTTGTATTTGAAAAGCCACAGCCAGGGAGAGTTTGTCTTTGACCAAGAATGGGCTGCAGTTGCCGGCCAATTGGGGGAACGCTACTACCCGAAGTTAATCGGCATGGCCCCCTTCACCCCGGCCACGGGCTATCGCATCCTCGTCCATCCCGAGTATTCGGAAGCAGAGGTGTGGTCGTTGATGCTGGCAGCCATTGATCGGTTTTGCCAAGAAAAAGATATTTCGGTATTTAGCTTGCTTTATGTGGATCTGGACTGGCGGACTCAACTGGAATCGGATGGATTTACGCCCCGGATCACCCACAACTACCAGTGGCACAACCCCGGCTACCGCTCTTACGAAGACTTTTTGAGCCAGTTCAATGCCAACCAGCGGCGCAACATCAAGCGAGAGCGGGCTGCAATGGAAAAAAGCGGCCTAGAACTCAAGATTTACACAGGAGAGGAGATCACGCCCCGCCTGTTGTCTCTCATGTACGACTTTTACAGCAACACCTGCGCCCAATTTTGGAACTGGAGCAAATATCTCAATCGCCGCTTTTTCGAGTCTCTCTATCCCAACTATCGGGAGCGAGTTGTGCTGGTGGCCGGGGAACGGAATGCAGAAATTGTGGGGATGTCTTTTTGTATTCGTAAGGGAGATCGCCTGTTCGGGCGCTACTGGGGTTGTCGGGAGGAGGTGAAGTTTTTGCACTTTAACGTTTGCTATTACGAGCCCATTGCCCTCGCCATCCGGGAAGGGATCCGCAACTTTGATCCCGGCGCAGGGGGATCCCATAAGATCCGACGGGGATTTCCGGCCACGCCTGTGTACAGCTACCACCGCTTCTATAGCCGAAGGCTGCAACAGGTTTTGGTGCCCTACCTGAACCGGGTTAACCCTCTCATGTTGGCCGAGCTGGAGAATGTGAATCAAAACGAGGTTCCTTTTCGAGAAGATGTTTTGCCTTCTCTATCTGCTTTGACCAAGGAGTGAACCACTTCATTGGATGGGGTTTTCAATCCCGTAAGCAGTTGGCGGCTGACATGCTTTTTGCCCTGCTACAGCTTTTTCCGGCAATGCTGACTCCAGCCAACACGACCTGACCTATGGTTATAGTTATTTCGAATTTCGGCGAAACAGCCTAATGGAACATCCGATCCCTTCCGTCCTTCCTGATCCCGTCAAACCTGGGGATCTTTTGATGTTGGAGATCACGGCCCTGACCCCCCAGGGAGATGGCATTGCCCACACAGTAGGACTTGGACAAGGGCGAGTGGTGTTTGTGTCCCAGGCGGTGCCCGGGGATCAGGTGGTGGCCCAAATAACCGAGATCAAGCGCAACTACTTGGTCGGGCGAATTCGGTCGCTGATTTCTCCCTCTCCCCAACGGGTGCGACCAGCCTGCATTGTGGCGGACAAATGTGGTGGCTGCCAATGGCAACATGTCAGCTATGCCCAGCAATTGGCCACCAAGCAGCAAATCCTCAGGGATGCACTGGAGCGGATTGGCGGTCTGACTCTGCCGCAGCCTGTCCCTATTTTGGGATCCCGGCAGCCGCTGCGCTATCGCAACAAGGTCACCTACCCCATGGCCAAACCGGAGGGCCAGCCATTGCGCATGGGCTACTACCAACGGGGCAGCCACCGCTTGGTGAACCTCAACCAATGCCCCGTGCAAGATGAGCGGCTGGACGTGTTCCTGAGGGAAATCAAGCGCGATCTTCAAGAGACGGGCTGGAGTGTGTATGACGAAAGTCGTCACCAGGGTCATCTCCGCCACTTGGGTTTGCGCATCGGTCGCCGCACCCGCGAGGTGCTTCTTACCTTGGTCAGTTGCAGTCGTCGCCTGCCCCATCTGGAAAGCTGGGCCGAACGCTGGATGCAGCGCTACCCCGACCTGGTGGGGGTCTGTCTCAATCTCAACTCGGCTCGTACCAATGCCATCTTCGGCCCGGAGACTGAGGTCATTGCCGGTCGAGGGGCTCTGCGGGAGGAATTTGCCGGTTTTTCCCTCTGGATCGACAGCACCTCTTTCTTCCAGGTCAACACAGAGCAAGCAGAAGCCTTTTTCACCTGGATAGCCGACCAACTGAACCTGCGGGGAGAGGAAACCATCCTGGATGCCTACTGTGGCATCGGCACCTTAACCTTGCTGCTGGCGCAACGGGCGAAACGGGCGATGGGGGTGGAAGCTTTGCCGGAAGCGGTGGCCCAAGCCCGCTACAATGCCCAGTTCAACGGTATCGCCTCAGCCCAATTTTTCGAGGGCACGGTGGAACAGGTTTTGCCAACCCTGCCCCCTGCCGACATTGTGGTGCTGGATCCGCCGCGGCGCGGCTGCGACCGCCAAGTGCTCGAGACCTTAAAGCTGCGGCGACCACCGCGCATCGTTTACATTAGCTGTCACCCTGCCACTTTGGCGCGAGACTTACAGGTCTTATTGGCAGAGGGCTCCTATCGCCTCACCCAATGGCGGGCGGCTGACTTCTTTCCCCAAACCGGGCACGTGGAGGGGGTGGCCTTTCTGGAGCGAGTTTGAATTGGAAAGGATCACGCACCTTGGCAAGACCTCAGTCGCCCAGCACTGTGCAGCGGAGCAAAAGATACAGTCGTTTCGCCTATTTCCTTTCTTCCCTTGAGAGAGGGGCCAGGGGTGGTCGCGTTGGCGGCGCGGAGCGCTTGGGAGCGGATTCACCGGTTGGGAAAGCGCACCGTCGAGGGGCCGCAAATGCTAACGTCGGAGTAGGGATCTTCCGGCCTAGCAAGGGATCCCGTTACCCTGGTTTTTGGCTTTTTCTCCGAGATCTGGATGTTAAGAGCTGGAATTGTCGGCCTGCCCAACGTAGGCAAATCCACTTTGTTCAACGCCCTCTGTGAAAACGCCAAAGCCGAGGCGGCCAACTTTCCCTTCTGCACCATTGAGCCGAATGTGGGGCGGGTGGCAGTGCCCGATGAGCGCCTACAGGTGCTGGCCAAGATCAGCGGTTCTGCCGAGATCATCCCCAGCCAAATCGAGTTTGTGGATATTGCCGGGCTGGTGGCCGGAGCCAGCAAAGGGGAGGGTCTGGGCAACCAGTTTCTCTCCCACATTCGCCAGGTGGACGCCGTGGTGCATGTGGTGCGCTGCTTCCAGGACGAGAACATTGTGCATGTGGCCGGATCGGTGGATCCCTTGCGGGATATCGGGGTGATCAACCTGGAGCTGGCCCTGGCGGATCTGGCCCAGATCGAGCGGCGCATGGAGCGGGTGCGCAAGCAGGCCAAGTCCGACAAAACCGCCCAACTGGAGTTGCAGGCTTTGGAACAGTTGCAGGCCGCTTTGGACGAGGGCAAGCCGGCTCGCCTGGTACCCCTCAGCCCAGAAGAAGAGCAGTTGATCAAAGGGTTGGGGCTGCTCACCCGCAAAAAAGTCATCTACGCCGCCAATGTGGCGGAAACGGATCTGGCCAGCGGCAATGCCTGGGTGGAGCAGGTGCGGCAATTTGCCGAGGCGGAAGGGGCAGGTGTGGTGGTGGTCTCAGCCCAGGTGGAGGCGGAACTGGTGGAGCTACCCCCCGACGAGCGACAGGCCTATCTGGATTCGTTGGGGGTGAAAGAAGGCGGGCTGAAATCCCTCATCCGGGCCACCTACGAGCTGTTGGGCTTGCGCACCTACTTTACCTCTGGCCCCAAAGAAACCCGCGCTTGGACGATCCCCGTCGGAGCTACAGCTCCTCAGGCAGCCGGGGTGATCCACTCCGATTTTGAGCGGGGCTTCATCCGGGCCGAGACGGTGGCCTATGCCGATCTGGTGGCGGCGGGATCCCTGAATGCCGCCAAAGAAAAGGGCCTGCTGCGCAGCGAAGGCAAAGACTACGTCGTCCAGGAAGGGGACGTGATGCACTTCCGCTTCAATGTCTAGTTCCCTATCCTCCTGCATCTCTCAGGCAAGCTGGGTTTTCTCAGAAACTGAAGACTTGCTCCCTGTCTTTAGGCAAAAAGACTTAACCCGCCCTGGACAAGGGATCCCAGCGCAGCTCCGGCTGGGTCTGAGAGGGGGCCTTTTCCTAAGAAAACGGTTGACGCTGTAACGAAACATCACAATAATTGGACTAGATAAACAAATGTTTTAGGGATGTATTGATGGATCTGCTGCAATACGGCCCGATGGCCTGGGTTTACATGGCGATCTTTGCCTCTATCATTTGGTGTATTTGGGGTCGTTCGGAAGACGACATCATGTTCTAGCCAGAGCGGGAGAGCTTCCTCTGTCGGCGGGGGCCATTCCTTGCGCTTGAGCCGGCAGGGGCAGCCTTTCACCAATCGTGGCTCTGTAAGGACGTTGTAAAAAATTTTGTAGAATCCTGTTGGGCTTGCGCCAGCCTTGGGATTGACGGCAATACCATCCTAGGCAGTGGGAGACTTTTCCCCCTGCTTTTGCAACACGGCAGCCTGCAGCGGTTATGGGTGTTACCAGCTTGATCTCCCGACGTCCTCTGCCTGGGGCAGAACAGACGCCAGAGGGCTACCGTCTTTCTTGGCGGGGCGTTGGGGTGATGGGGGTGCTAAACGTTACCCCCGACAGCTTCAGCGATGGCGGCCAGTGGGGATCTGCAGAAGCGGCTGTGCAGGCAGCCAAAGCCATGGCAGCGGCAGGGGCCTTGATCGTGGATATTGGCGGCGAGTCCACCCGTCCGGGAGCGGAGCCGGTATCAGTGGAGGTGGAATGCGACCGAGTCTTGCCCGTGATCCGGGCCCTGGAAGGATCCGGGATCCCCATCAGCGTCGATACGCGCAGAACGGAGGTGGCGGCTGCGGCTTTGGCTGCCGGGGCGCACATCATCAACGATGTCAGCGGGCTGCGGGATCCCCAAATGATACAGGTCTGTGCCGAAAAGGGGGTGCCGGCGGTGATCATGCACATGCGGGGAGAACCGCGCACCATGCAGCAGCAGACCGACTATGCTGACCTGGAGGGGGAGGTTTTCGGTTTTCTCAGGGAACAGGCAGAGCGGGCCCTGGCAGCGGGCGTGCCCAGCGTTGTTTTGGATCCGGGCTTGGGCTTTGCCAAAACTGCTGAGCAGAATGTAACCCTGCTCAAAGCCCTACCGCGGCTGGTGGCCTACGGCTACCCAGTTTTGGTGGGGGCATCCCGCAAAAGTTTTGTGGGCAAGCTTTCCGGCATTGCCGTGCCCAGCGAGCGAGACAGCGCCAGCGTGGCCGTCCACCTGTTTGCGGCCAGCCGGGGAGCTGCCCTGGTACGGGTTCATAACGTGCCAGCTCATGTTTCCGCCCTCGCCACTTGGGAAGCTCTGCACCATGATGCAGGGTAGGCTGGTGCTCCAGGGCCTTGTCTTTCATGCTTACCACGGCCACTGCCCGGAGGAAGCAGTTTTGGGCGGGCGCTTTGTGGTGGATGTGGAGATGCAGCTTTCCCTGGCCCAGATCCAGGATGACCTCTCTGGCACAGTGGACTATGCCCAAGTGTATGAGATGGTGCGGCAAGAGGTGACCGGCCAGCGCCGCCGCTTGATCGAGACCTTGGCAGACCAGATTGCAGAGCGGCTGTGGCAGAGCTATCCCCAGCTGGAGGCCCTGACCGTGCGGGTTCACAAGCCCCAAGCTCCCCTGCCGGGGCTGTTCGATGATGTTTACGTAGAGATCGACCGTCGCCGATCTGTATGAATCCCGACCTGGCCTACATTGCCCTGGGAAGCAACTTGGGGGATCCGCTGCAGCAGTTGCGCCTGGCTGTGCAGAAGCTGCCCCAGCTGGGAGAGGTGGTGGCCTGTTCCAGTCTCTACCGCAGCCCAGCCCAAGGGGGGCCACCCGGACAGCCTGATTACCTCAATGCAGTGGTGGCCTTGGATCCCTTTCCCCCCTACCGGTCTCCCCTGGAGTTGCTCGGGGCGCTGCTGGCCATCGAGCAGGAGGCAGGACGGGTGCGGCGCATCCGCTGGGAGGCCAGAACCCTGGATTTGGATCTGCTGGCCATGGGCAGCCGCATCCTGAACAGCCCTGAGCTGACGTTGCCCCACCCCCGCATGATGGAACGTGCTTTTGTCTTAGCTCCCTTGGGGGAGATCGCTCCCGACTGGCGTCACCCTGAGACCGGTGTGGGGGTCAAAGAGGCACTCATCAGTTTGGATCAGTCCTGGCTGGAGCGCACAACCCTCGGCTGGGAGTAAGAAAGAGTTTGGTAAGCTGGTTAGGGATTTCGGCAAAAGGGATCCCATGGACAGCCTCCAACTCTGGCAGCGCTACTGCGATTGGCTTTACTACCATCCCGGCCTGGAGATTTTCGTCGATATCAGCCGCATCCGTTTCACTCCCCCTCAGGTGGAAGCGCTACGGCCTCGCTTTGCCCAGGCTTTTGCCGATATGCAGGCTTTGGAGGCAGGAGCCATTGCCAACCCCGACGAAGGCCGCCAGGTGGGCCACTATTGGCTGCGGGCGCCCGAGCTGGCTCCCACCCCTGAAATCCGGCAGGCCATTCAGGATTCCATTGAGCGAGTGGAAACCTTTGCCGAAAAGATCCATCGCGGAACCATCCCGGCCAGCGGGGGGGGACGGTTCACCGAGCTGCTCTGCATCGGCATTGGCGGCTCAGCTCTGGGGCCGCAATTTGTGGCGGAGGCCCTGGCTCCGCTGCACCCCCCCCTGAACATCCACTTCATCGACAACACGGATCCCGACGGGTTTGACCGGGTGCTGGGGCGGCTGGCAGACCAACTGGGGCAAACCCTGGTGATCACCACCTCCAAATCCGGCGGCACCCCAGAGCCCCGCAATGGCTTGGTGGAGGTGAAGCTGGCCTACCAAAAAGCCGGGATCCCTTTTTCTGCCCATGCGGTGGCCATCACCGGCCCCGGCAGCCAATTGGAGCAGCAGGCGCGGCAAGAGGGGTGGCTGGAAGTCTTCCCCATCTTCGACTGGGTGGGGGGGCGCACCTCCGAAACTTCCCCTGTGGGCCTGTTGCCGGCAGCATTGCAGGGCATCGATATCCGGGCTTTGCTGGCCGGAGCCGCCACCATGGACGAGGCCACCCGCCTGCCCCACCTGGAGCGCAATCCCGCCGCTCTGCTGGCCATGGCCTGGTACATCGTCGGTCAAGGGCAAGGGCGCAAGGACATGGTGGTTTTGCCCTACAAGGATCGCCTGCTGCTGTTTAGCCGTTACTTACAACAGTTGGTGATGGAATCCCTGGGCAAATCCCATGATCTAAACGGCAACCGCGTGGAGCAGGGCATCGCCGTCTACGGCAATAAGGGCACCACCGACCAACATGCCTACGTCCAGCAGTTGCGGGATGGCTTGAACAACTTCTTTGTCACCTTCATCGAGGTGCTTCAGGATCGGGAGCCTGGGATCCCTTCCCCCTTCGTGGAGCCGCAGGTGACCAGTGGCGACTACCTGAACGGCCTGCTGCAGGGCACCCGCCAGGCTCTCTACGAAAACGGTCGCGACTCCATTACCGTGACGCTGCCACGGGTAGATGCCCGCTCGGTGGGGGCCTTGATTGCCCTCTACGAACGAGCCGTGGGCCTCTATGCCTCCCTAATCCAGATCAACGCCTACCATCAACCGGGGGTGGAAGCAGGCAAAAAAGCCGCCAGCGCCGTCTTGGAGCTGCAACGGCGGGTGCTAGAGACGGTGCAGGAGCAGCAGGGATCCCTGACTTTGCCCCAACTGGCAGAGAAACTGGGCTGCCCGGAGCGCATAGAAACCCTGTACTGGATTGTGCGGCACCTACACGCCAATGGCCGCGGAGTCCTGTTGACAGGGGATCCCGCCCGCCCCCTGGAGCTGAGCATCCAGCCCCGGCCCGCTTGATCCTCTGATTTCCTGGATTGGGTGTGGAGCGCAGGCTTGAGTTGGCCAATCTGTACCTGGCCTTAAGCCCTTCCCAGCCAGCCGACCCCCCTGCCTAGAATCGAGCAAGAGTCCACTCCAGGAGGAGACTATGGATCAATCTGCTGCCGTCCTACCCTTACAGACTCCGAAAGATGTCTCCATCGAAGATATTGAGCGGGAGCTGAACAAGATCTGGTCTTCCAAAGGAGAGAGCGTTGCCGCCCGCGCTGCCACCTTTACCCTGGTGGTGTACGAATCTCTGGACGATGCGCTGTTGCTGCCTTCCCCCACCGTCGAGGCCATCGCCACCCAAAACCCCTGTCGCGTCATTGACCTGCGAGCCAAACGAGAGGGATCCCCAGACGACGCCATCGAGGCCCAGGTGGCCGCCTACTGTCCGGTGACCCGTGAGCAGCGCAGCTCGTTGGTCTGTTGCGAATACATCACCCTGAAAGCGCCCGAATCGGCCTTTGTGCGGGCCTGCAGCACGGTCGCCTCGCTGCTGATCCCCAACTTGCCCACCTTTTTGTGGTGGCAAGGGGATCTGGATTTGAACAGCTTGCTGTTTCAAAAATTGGTGGCTCTGAGCAACCGGGTCATCGTCGATTCACGGGGCTTTGTCAATCCAGAAGAAGATCTGCAGGAAATCCACCTCTTGGTGGGTGAGGGGCGCCACTGTGGGGATCTCAACTGGCGGCGGCTGCTGCCTTGGCAGGAACTCACCGCCCAAGCCTTTGACCCTCCCGACCGGCGGGAGTCCCTCTACCTTGTGGATCGTGTGAACCTCGACTACAAAGCCGGCAATCCCTGCCAGGCGTTCCTCTTCCTGGGCTGGCTGGCCGGTCGCCTGGGGTGGACTCCCACAGAGCGGGTTCAGGCTCAGGAGCACGATTACCAGATCGACCGTATCCGCTTGCAAACCCAAATGGGCGGCGAGGTGATGGCAGAACTGGCGGCTGTGCCCTTGGCCTCGGAAATCAGCCAGCCGGGGGATCTCATCGGGCTGCGCCTCACCTCCAGCAACCAAGAAGCCGACGCCTGTACTGTGCTGTGCTCCGAAATCACAGGGTGTATGCGCATGGAAGCCATGGGGGGCGCTCAGAGGTGCGTGATTCGCCAGGTGGCTCCCCTGGAGCAGGACTCCCTCGACACCCTGCTGGCTGCCGAGTTGCAGCGGCTTGGTCCCGACTACCTCTACGAAGAAACCCTAGGGGTGGTGGATCAGATGCTGAAGCTGGGCAAAAGCTGAGATCCGCTTCTGTTTCAAGGCAGCTCCACCGACGTGGGCTTGGAAGCATGGGGCAGTCCCCACCCCAATTTCTCGCGCATAACGCGGAAAAATTCCGGTCGGCGCAGGCGCATCAAATCCGTCCAATAGGGGGCACGTACCACCCGAATCTGGTCTTCCGGCATGATATAGCAGCCGGCATTCCCATCCACCACCAAAACCAGCGGCTGAGGGGTAACGGGGCTAATCCACACCTCCTCCGAATCGGGAAAGACCAAGGCCCGCGAGGCCATGGAATGGGGGCAGATGGGGATCAACTGCAAAACCGGCACCCCCGGTGTGATCACCGGCCCACCCGCCGAGAGGGCATAAGCCGTCGAGCCGGTGGGAGTAGCCAAAATCACTCCGTCGGCAGCCACATCCAGAGGTGAGTGATCCCCGATGGTGATCTCGAAATGGCACATGCTGGTCAAAGGCTCGCGGTGCAGCACCATCTCGTTTAAGCTCAAGACCTCCCAGCGCAATTCCTGCCCTCGGTAGGCTTGCACCAGCAACATGCTGCGGCGATCCAGGGTGTATTCCCCGGCAATGGCGGCGCTGGCTGCCTCCTCTAGATGAGAAAGGTAGGTCTCCGTCAGAAAGCCCAGGTGGCCCGTGTTCACCGCCAACAGGGGGATCCCTTTGGGGGCCAGTTGCCGCGCTGCTGCCAAGACGGTGCCATCTCCCCCCAACACCACTGCAAACTTCATGGTTTGATCAAATCCAGCCGGGGCCAGGCTATCTACTCTGGTCAGGCAGATGGGGCTGTCGGGCTTGGCATAGCCGAGGATACCGCCCCAGTTGGGGGCCACACAGACTTCCCAGCCCTGCTCCTGAAACCAGCGGGCTAGGGTTTCGCTGCTGCGTTTGGCGGCGGGTTTGGCGTCGTTGTAGAGGATCCCGGCTTTGGGCTTGGTCATGGGCAATGGGAAGGCAGAGGTGCCAAAACTCTATCAGTTCTGCAGGCCCTTCTGCTGGCCAGGTGATCCATTCCCCAATTTCTGCGCTCCTCTAGCGGGCCAAGTACCGTTCCAAGCGTCCCTGGAAAAATGACAAGATTAACGTCAGCAGCCAGTACCACAGCGCTGCCACCACCAAAGCCTCAAAAAAATGTTGGCGCGGCAAACCTGCCTGTCGAGCCCGGCCCATCAACTCCTGCAAAGCAATGGCACTGGCCAGGGCAGTGTCTTTCTGCATGGCGATGAATTGATTGCCAATGTCGGGTAGGACAATTCGGAAAGCTTGCGGCAAAATGATGCACCACAGGGTTTGCCAGGGCTTAAGCCCCAGGGCATAGGCAGCTTCCCGCTGCCCAATGGGAATGGCTTGGATCCCGGCCCGGAAGATCTCGCTCATGTAGGCGCCATAGTTCAGGCTCAAGGCCAGCACTGCCGAAGTGAACGAGCCGAACACCAGACCCAGTTGCGGCAAAGCCTGGTAGATAAACAAAAACTGCAGGAATAGAGGTGTGCCCCGCATCAGCGAGACATAGAGAGCAGAGAGGCTGCTTAGAGGGGCAATTTGGGAGAGCCCCGCCAGCGCCGACAAAAAGGCCAAGGTGGTGGCACAGAGGATGGAGACCAAGGACAGTTGAAAAGTAGTGCCCACCCCTTGCGAGATGAACCACCACCACTCGCGCACAAAGTTGCCGTTGAGACGCAAGGTACGGATGGGGATCCCGGCCAACTCCAACTGTACCCCGCTGAAGGTGAACACCAACAACAACAGCCACAAAACCAACCACAACCCCTGGGCCACCGGGAACGGGATCCCTTTTCGAATCCGGGGCGGTGGGTAAATGGGCTGCTCCAGTGGGATAGAGTCTTTGCTCACTCAGCTTTTTTCGTCAGATCAATGCCGTAATACCGCTTCGAGAGGGCTGTTAGCGTGCCGTCCGCATGCATGGATTCTAAGATTTCGTTAATTTTGGCTTGCAAGCTCTCGGAAGGGGCAGGGCTGGAGCGATCCAAGGCCACAGCCAAGGCTTCGTAGTAGACTGGATTCCCCAGAGTTTTCAGGGGCAGTCCTTCCCGAATGGCGTTTTCAGCCGTCGGCAAAGCTGTCAAGACTGCATCCAGGCGGGTGCCATCCCCCAGTGCCAAATCCTGCAGAGCCAGGCTATCGGTGTCGTAGATGCGAATGTCCACCCGCGGGGCCGGAACTTGGATGGTCTCTCCTTCCAGAGTGAGGTTGCCCTCCAGGTAAGCTTGGTAGGTGGTGGCGGTGCCCACCCCAACTCGCTTTCCTTCCAAGGCGGCGATATCTGTCAAGGTCGAGGCTTGGTGGACCACGAAGCTGGCGGGGGTGTAGTAGTAGGGAATGGTAAACAGCAGAGCTTTCTGGCGCTCGGCAGTTACGGTCATGGAGCCGACATTGACATCCCAGCGGCCATTCCAAGATCCGGCGGTGATGACATCAAAGTTGATATCCAAAAACTCAGCCTTTACCCCCAAGCGCTTGGCGATCTCGCGCGCCACATCCACGTCAAATCCTTCCCAACTGCCGTCGGGATTGAGGTAGCTCTGAGGCCGGTAATTGGAGTCGGTGGAAACCCGGAGTACCCCCCGCTCTTGAATTTGAGCCAACAGGTCTCTGCTTTGGGCCAGCAGGGATCCCTGGTGTGCACTTAAAGCCCAGCATCCGGCCAGGGTCAAGCAAAGGGCTTGTAGGGATCGGCGTCGAGAAACAGACATCGGCAAAACCTCAGATGAAGGTGAAGGGCAAACCCATTGGAATCCATCCAAGCTATCCAAGGCTGTCACAATTCCCGTTGCAAGGTAGTATCACCTGACACTGCCGCTTTGGGTGGCTATTCCCGACTGGGGCGAGCGGGTCGCAATTCTCCAAACATGCTCTAAAAAAGGCAAATCAACTGTCTCAGGATTGAGCTTATGAATCCCAATTGAGATTGAAATATCTCCTCCAGAAAGGCATCCCCTGAGACTTGCGATCAAGACTCGTGCTGTGTTGCCCGGGGGGGCAATCCGTATCCCTCTGTGGGCAACGGAGAATCGACGTTCTGGGTAGCAGAAAACATTTGGCTCGACCCAATGGATCCCCCTTAGCAATTGGGCGGAGAGGATGTCAATATCTTTGGAAGAGAACGGGGTTGAGGGTGGTTATGCAAGCGGTGATCTTGGCGGGTGGGAAAGGAACTCGTTTACGGCCTTTTACCTTTTTGCAGCCTAAGCCTTTGTTGCCCCTTTTGGATGTGCCCTTTTTGGAGTGGCTGATCGGGCGCTGCCGCCGAGCCGGCCTGACAGATATTTTGCTCAGCGTGGGTTATCTGGGCCAACAAATTGAGGCTGCTCTGGGAGATGGCGCTGCTTTGGGGGTGAAGCTCCGCTACATTCCCGAAGAGACGCCTTTGGATACGGCAGGAGCTTTGGTGCTGGCTCAGCCCTATTTCACCGGGGATCCCTTGGTGGTCTTCAATGCCGACATCCTCACGGATCTGGATTTGCAGGCGTTGATGCAATGTCATGTGCAGAGCAAGGCCATTGCCACCCTCACCCTCGCCCGCGTGGAAGATATCACCGCCTATGGCCTGGTGGAAGTTGGGGAAGGGGGCCAGATCCAATCTTTTCGGGAAAAACCCACCCCTGCAGAAGCCCTCACCCTCACCACCGACACGATCAACGCCGGCACCTATGTCTTGGATCCGGCCATTTTTAAAGACTACCCCAGTGGGGATCCCCTCAGCTTCGAGCGGCGTGTCTTCCCCGATTTGCTCAGGCAAGGGCACCGGCTGCAAGCTTATCTCCACACAGGCTACTGGCGGGATCTGGGCACGCCGGCCAGCTACTACCACGGCCAACTGGACATTCTTCTGGGCCGAATGACGGATTTTCCCCTGGAAGATGTGCAGCAACAGGCGCCGGGGATATGGGTGCACAAAACGGCTGAGATCCATCCCAGCGCTCAACTGCACGCCCCCTGCTACATTGGCGCCCACACCCGGCTGGGATCCCAAGCTCAGATTCCAGCAGGCACCATCCTCGGCAGCCACAGCTGGGTAAATGGATCCCTGCAGCCGGGAGCCTACGGGCCGAGAGTCCTGGTAGTGTAGGTTAAGTGCAAGTTAAGTTCACGACCATCCAGGACAAAGCCATCAGCAAATGGAGCTACCACAAACCGGGGAACGCTGGGATCCCTACCTTGCTGCCGTAGCTGCTCGCTTCAATCGGGAGCTGGAAATTCAACTGGGTCGGCCAGGTTGGCAACTTCCCCCAGACCTGGAGCAACTGCCTTTTTGGCAAGCCCAGCAGCGGGATCACCTGCAAGAACGCCTCGGGATCCCCTTTTGGCAACTGCGTGCCCCCAAAAAACGGGAAGCCTGTTTGGATTTGGGCTGTGGGGTAAGCTTCCTGACCTATCCCTGGAACGATTGGCAAGCCTACTTTTACGGCCATGAGCTGAGCGGTGAGATTGTGCGCTTTATTCGCTCGCGGGCACCCCAGCTTAACTCCAAGCTGTTCAAGTCAATGCAACAGGGATCCGCCCACCATTTGGAAAACTACGAGTCGGAGCAATTTGATCTGGCCATTGCCACCGGATTTTTGTACTACTACCCGATTGAGTACTTCGACGCGGTTTGGGCAGAGTTGATGCGAGTGTTGCGACCGGCTGCACCTGTGATTATTGAAGTGGTCAATCCCGACTCGGTGTGGGCGGAACAATGGGGCCTCATCGAGCTATTCAAAGGCACCGAACCGATTTTCACCCCCCTAACGGAGTGGGAGCGGCGCATCGCAGCCTTGGGGGGCAAAATTCAGAAACAGGCCAGTGGCGAACTGTTCACCACCTATTGGATTCAGCGCAGACCGTGATCTGCTCACAACCGGGAAAGTATCGGAGCATTCGGAGTAGTGGGGTAACCTTTAAGGCTGGGTACTAAGATTAAAAATAAGATAAAGATTAAGATTAAGAAGTGTGATCCCGGACAAGGGATCCACCGCCATCCATGCAAGCCTCCTCTCCCACCTTCCTCTTGGTTGATGGCTACAACATCATCGGAGCTTGGCCCACCCTGAGCCAGTTGGCGCGTCGCTCCCTGATGGAATTGGCCCGTCTGCGCTTGGTGGAATCTTTGGCCAACTATGTGGCCTTCCGGGGCTACCAGGCGACCGTGGTGTACGATGCCTACGCCCAACCCACTCCAGCCCGGCAAGAGCGCTCCCCTTCGGGTATCGAGATCCTGTATACCTCCTATGGCGAGACCGCCGACAGTTGTATTGAACGGCTGTGTGCCCAGTTGCAGAGGGATGGGTGTCGGGTACGGGTGGCTACCTCCGATCGTGTCCAGCAGTTGGTGATTGGCGGCTACAACGCCGAATGGGTCTCGGCAGAACAACTGTGGGATGAAGTGCAGCAGGCCCAGCAGCAGATCCGGCGCGTCCAACCAAAACGGCTATCGAGCAAGCGGGGCATTGATGCCTACTTGGATGCAGATACCCTCTCGCGCCTAAACCGCTGGCGGCTGTCCGGCCAAGATCCCATGCGCTAAATGCCATCGTAGGGAACGGTGGGAGCTCTATACCAAAGATGCTCCTCATCTGGCGAGGCAGTGGGCAACTGCTCCTGTGAAGGATCCGCCGGAGCCAGCTCCCGCTCATCTACCAACACCAGCACCCGCACAACTCGATCTTTGGGCAATTGCTCCTGCGCCCGCATGGGCAAGATCAGTTGACCTTGGCTGTCGGTACGAGCCCAGAACTCATGCGCTTTCATGCTGTTTCCCAAAATCATGAGCCAATGAAGGGATCCCCAGGCCGGAGCTTAGTGAGGATGATGAATGACCCCAGAAAGCTCCATCTGTTCTTCGTATTCAGATGAGTCGGAGAGGCTGGCCCAGCTTTATAGTTATTTTGATTCAAACTAGGACACTCTAGGACACTGCGTCAGGGTTGTGGAGCAATAGCGTTGCGGAGCAATAATGCGCGGGGCTAGAGGGCTTGTCTCAGCAGCCCAGGCATCTCACCTAACCTGAAACGGCCATAAGCTCCCACAGCATCTCGGATAAGCTTGCCTCAACAAATCTCAAAAGCCGCTGGCAGGTAATCAACCAAAGCATAGCTTACCCCTTCCCTGGAGGCCCGACGTTCTATCAGCGCAACATCAAAACGGCAGGACAACTCGGAGAGGTGGGGATGCTGGCTCAAGAAGGCCTGGGCAGCCCGGATCAAGCGTCGCTGCTTGGGGATCCCAACCGCCAAAAGCCCGCCTCGATCCCAGCTACCGGGGCTACGGGTTTTCACCTCTACGAAAATCAGCACATCAGCTTTGTGGGCAACCAGATCCAGCTCGCCCCAAGGGCAGCGCCACCGCTGGGCCAGGATCTGCCAGCCCTGCTGACAGAGATATTGCCGCACCCAGCCCTCGCCGACGTTGCCTGTATTCTGGAGGGAAGCCCTTCTGGGCAAGGGATCCATAAAAAAATCACCAGCGCCCGGCTCTAATGAGCAGAGCCATTGCCGTGATACTTGTCGGTGTCGTAAAAGCCGTTGCGGGTGCCGAAGTAGAAACTTGCCAGAGAGAGGACAAGAGCAACCCCCACCAAGACTAACTTTGCATCCACGTGGTTTTCCCCTGATTTTCTCCTCAACCGTGATCATAATAGCCTGCCGCTCCTTCACAATCCTCTGGTAAGCGATGCGCGGCACTGATATCGGCCAAGGCACAGCAAGTCTTGGGGGATCCCATTGGAGAGCTTTTCTTGAATGCTTGAATGAATGACTCCCACTGGGAGCTCAGCATGCTACCATTCAGACGGAAAGGGAGTAGTCAGGCGGCTTACCGCCCTCTGTATCGACATACTGGCTAAAAACAGCCCGGTGCAGGAGACGAAGCAAGCCCGGCAGGCTGCTTTGGTGACGAGACTTTCACTGAGTTCACGCAGAGGTGAGCTTGGTGAGTCCGTCTGACTTTCCCAGCCTTCACCTCTAGGTGTGAACCGATTCCACACACAAGAGAGGTTGGAGGCTAAACGATGTGGGCTGGTTTTGCGTCAAGTTTGCTGTTGGTTACGGTAGCAGAGTTTGGGGATAAAACCTTTTTTACCCCCCTGATTCTGGCTATGCGACACCCGCGCCGCTGGGTTTTCTTGGGGACGTGGCTGGCTTTGGCCGTGATGACCTTGCTGGCGGTGGTGGCCGGGAAGGTGCTTTTCAAGCTGCTGCCACCCCTGGGCGTGAGAGTGTTATCGGCTGGGGTTTTTGCGGCTTTTGGGCTGAGAATGCTCTGGCAAGCTTACAAGATGACTCCCCAGCAGGAAAAAGAAGAAGAGGAAGAAGCCCTCAGGCTGGTGGAGCAGGCAGAAGAAAAAGGGGCGGGCCGCGGCGGTGCTTGGGCTATTGTGTGGGAAGCCTTTAGCTTGACGGCCTTGGCCGAGTTCGGGGATAAAACCCAGATTGCCACCGTCTCCTTGGCGGCTACCCACCCGGGATTGAGCGTCTGGGCAGGGGCTACCCTTGGCCATGGACTGATGGTGGGGCTGGCGGTGGTGGGAGGTCGTTTTTTAGCAGCTCACATCTCTGAACGCGCCGTGCATTGGGTGGGGGGCGGCTTATTTCTGGTGTTTGCGTTGCTGACCGGTTGGGAGCTACTGGGATCCGGGATCAGCCAAATTCCTGTTCGATGATCCGCCATCGGGCAGTGATCACACCTGGCTCTAGGCTGAGGCGGCTGACGACAAGTTCCAGGGCTTGGTCATCGCGGGTTTGGGTGACCAGCTCTGCTTCGACTTTGACCAGATCAGGCTTGTCCTCCAGGTCTTCGCTGTAGAGGGCGCGCAGTTTGAGATGGGTGGGAGCTATGCCTTGCAAGAGCAAGGCGCGGATGTGGGCCTCTGCTTGGCTTTTGCAGATGAACGAACACTCATAGACCAGTTCCAGTTCTGTGCCCTTTAGGGGCTGCTGGTTGATGCGGTAGCCCAGCGGACGCAGCACAACGTTGGAGATCAACACAGCTGCGGCCCCAATGGCAGCTTGGGGAATGTACCCCGATCCGGCAAAGGCTCCCACCGCGGCTGCACACCAGATGGTGGCGGCGGTGTTCAGGCCACGGACGCTGGCTCCTTCCTTGAGGATCACGCCACCGGCCAAAAAGCCAATCCCCGATACCACTTGGGCCGCAATACGGGTCGGGCTGCTTTCATCAGGGGTGAGAACCGAGAGCATGACAAACAAAGCTGCACCCGTGGCCACCAAGGTGTTGGTGCGTAAGCCGGCCATACGCTGCCGCCACTGTCGCTCCAGCCCGATCACGGATCCCAAGATAAAGGCAACCGCTAGGCGCAAGGTGAAGTCAATCCAGGTCATGCTCCGGTTCTCGTGAAAGGATAAAGTTTAGCCATCCTCATCTGGGATCCCAAGGGCAGTGGCTTCCTGTTGCAAGGTTTGCCAGAGGGCTTCCAGTTGAGCAAAGGCGGATTCTGGGGCCAGCTTACCACCTGTTTCTAAAGCACAGGTTATGCCCACCCGATAGGCATACTGCTGCAGCCGTGACCGAAATTGAGCAGCAGCCAAGGGAGATAGAACTTTCAAGGTCATGGCACACCTCCTAAATGTTTGCTGTAACCCTTCGTTGGTCAAAGGACACCTCGTAAAAGTGCTCTGCGCCGCCGTCGCGATGGCCTTGTGGCGAGACTCTGAAAGGCTGATTTCTCAAGAAGGGCTGGATTATTCGTTCCTGGAACGCGCTTTGCCGGTGAGGTGCCCCCTGGATCTAGCGCCGGCGCAGCCCTAGAGCTACACTTCAACCCCGACTAGCCAAGCCACCAGGGTGAAATACACCCAGAGGCCGGTGAAGTCTTTAATGGTGGTGATAAAAGGATCCGCTCCCGGAGCGTGGTCAAAGCCCAGCTTTAACATCACCCAGGGCAAAATGGCGCCCAAGATAGCCCCCAAAGTGAGGACAATGGCCAGAGCCAAGCCCACCGCTAGACCCAATTGTGGGATCCCATTGGGTGCCCCCTGCCAGAAGTAGGCAATCACCCCAGCCGTGGCCCCCAGGATCACACCGATAATGCCACCAATGCTGGCTTCCCGCAGCAAATAGGGGAGAAACTGCCGCACGTTGATGTGGCCCCAAGCCAAGCCACGGGCAAAGATGGTCGTAGATTGGGTACCGACATTACCGCCCATATCCATGACCAAGGGGATGAAAATAGCCGCTGCCGTTACTGCTTGCAACACTTCCTCAAAGGTTTCGATCACTCCCCCCACCACCATGCCGCCAATCAAGGTGATGATTAAAAACGTGATGCGCAGGCGGACGGCATACCAACGGGAGCCTTTAACCAGGCGCTCGCTCCAAACCTTGTCTCGGCTGAGCAAGTTGCCCACCCCTGCTTGGGCCAGAGCGGCGTCGGTGGCTTCTTCTTCCACCAAGTTGATGACATCTTCAAAGGTGATGTCACCCACCAAGCGTCCTTCACTGTCGACCACCGGAATAGCCGGCAAGCCCGAATCCTTGAGCAAACGAGCTGCCTGGAGATCCCGGTCGGTAACCCGCGCCACAGTATCAACCCCTTCAATCAGCTCCCGAATCGGTAGGTCGGGATCCGCCTTCACCAGCCGCACAGTGCGGATGAGACCCTTGTAGAACCGTTGCTCATCTACCACAAAGATCACATCCAGCTCATCGTCTCCCAGTTGGGAGTCCCGCACGCTGGCCAGAGCAGCCCCGACGGTGAGGGTATCCCGTACCGACAAGTAGCGCAGGTTCATCAGCCGACCGGCACTGCGCTCTGGATAACCCAGCAAGATATTCACTGCTTCCCGAGCTTCTGGGCTGAGGTTGGCAATGAGGCGCTTGGTTACTTTGGCCGGCAACTCCTCAAACAGACGCACCCGCTCATCCGGAGGTAAGGCTTCTACCAGCCGGATCACTTCTGGGCTTTCCATGCTGCGAATGAGATCGGCCTGCTCTTCGGGCCGCAGATACTCAAACACTGCAATGGCTTTGTCTTTTTCCAGCAAGCGGAAAGCCAAAACCCGCTGCCGAGGTGAAATCTCCATCAACTGCTGCACCAGCTCGGCAATGGGAGCGCGGTTGGCCTCTCGCTTGGCGGCTTCCAAGGAAGCAGGGGTTAGGAGATCGCGAAGAATGTTGTGCCGCATGATAAACCTCCGAACGTTGGGGTCAGCCGGGATGAAGAGAACCAGGAGGTCAACAGCCAACCGGTGCTCCGAGGCTCACAGGGAAGCCCTGAAACCCTTGGATGGCCGCGCAGCAAGCCGTAGGTCTAGCGCCAGGCCTCCAAGCCCAGCTTGGATCGCAAGCGCCCAAGCCGATAAGAGGGACTCCAAGGGATCCCCAGGCCTGCGGAAACCCCAAAACCCACAACAGGAAAGTCAAGGGGAATCCCCTCGGAATTACTCCTGATCTCCCCTTTTCTGAACAGGGCTGTACAAACCCATTGCTCAGGTAAGGCTCTGCTCAGCTCATCTGTTCGTCGCCGACTGAGAGAGCCACCCAAGTCAAAAGCTAGCCGGGAAAACTCTCCCACCCCTTCGCGTTGGCGAAACGGGATCCTCTCAAGCGACGACAGAAGCTGTCAGCGGGGAAAAGGAAGACACCAGTAAGAGCCCAGTCTTCAAGAACGTGCTCCTCGAAGACCATCCACTGGTGGCTGGCGCTACAACTACCGGAAGCGTCCATGCTGTTGAACGTTTTCCTCCAAAAAGGTTAACCGAAACAACCCGGACAGCCAGAAGAGGATCTCTTCAGCCCCCTTTAGGTTAGTTGCAGGAGTGGGATCCCGTCAACCCTTTTTCTCCAGCTCATCCGGTGAACAATCGGCGGAGCAGCTTGAGGGTAAGATCGGAGTGAGCAGCAATAGCCCCCTCGTGGTTCCTCTCGTCTCGACATTGCCCTCAGCCTGACTCAGCAGAGTCCACACCCCGGTGGCTT
Organism: Synechococcus sp. R55.4; assembly: GCF_047461935.1. Lineage (NCBI taxonomy): Bacteria > Bacillati > Cyanobacteriota > Cyanophyceae > Synechococcales > Synechococcaceae > Synechococcus > Synechococcus sp. R55.4. Next base: position 28,705 of record NZ_JANSIF010000028.1, read on the forward strand.
GCGACCTTGAGCAACCCACACCCTTCGCCACTTCTGTTTTTTCAGTAGCCTTGCCCCAATGAGCTGCGCGGAGTGGGTCAGCTCTTCCCATCTTCTACAGGCGCCGATGTCCTTGAGCTTATGGCCTCCCTTCCCCTCATTGCCGTGATCTTGGGCACACGGCCCGAAGCCATTAAGCTGGCCCCGGTGATTCAAGCCCTGCGTGCCAGTCCCCATCTGCGCACCGAGCTGATCTTGACCGGACAACATCGGGAAATGGTGGATCAGGTGATGCGGCTATTCGGTCTGCAAGCGGATCGGGATCTGGCGATCATGCGCCCCCGCCAAAGCTTGACAGACATTACCGAAGCCACCTTGCGGGGCCTGGAACTCTACTTTCAAGAGCAACATCCTCAACTGGTTTTGGTGCAGGGAGATACCACCACCGCCTTTGCGGCTGCCTTGGCAGCTTTCTACCACCGCATCCCGGTTGGGCATGTGGAAGCCGGACTGCGCACCGATGATCTCTACAATCCTTTCCCCGAAGAGGCCAATCGCCGCCTGATCTCTCAGTTGGCCAGCCTGCACTTTGCCCCTACCCCCCAAGCCGTTGACAACCTGAAGCGAAGCCACGTGGTGGGATCCATCCATTGCACCGGCAACACCGTCATCGACGCCCTACTGCAGGTGGCCTCCCAAGGGATCCCCTGCCCCATTCCCGGCCTGGACTGGCAGCGCTACCGTGTCCTGCTGGTTACCGTGCACCGGCGGGAAAATTGGGGGGATCCCTTAACTGCCATCGGCAAGGCTCTGCTGCAGATTTTGGCCGAGTTTCCCGATACCGCCCTTCTTTTGCCCCTCCATCCCAACCCCTTGGTGCGGGATCCCCTGCAAGCCCTGTTGGGATCCCATGAGCGGGCCTTTCTCACCGAGCCTCTGGACTATCCCCTCTGGGTGAGTGCCATGCAGCGCTGTACCCTCATCCTCAGCGACTCCGGCGGCATTCAAGAAGAGGCCCCTGCCCTGGGCAAACCGGTGCTGGTGCTGAGGCAGACCACCGAACGTCCTGAAGCGATTGCTGCCGGCACCGCCCGCCTGGTAGGCACCCATCCCGAAGGGATCCTGAAGGCAGCCCGAGAATTGCTCACAGACCCGCAAGCTTATGCCCGCATGGCCCAAGCCCAAAACCCCTTTGGCGATGGCACCGCCGCCCGGCAGATTTGCCACATCATCGAGCGGTGGTTTAATCCGCAAAGCCGCTCTGAAAGACTACGCAACACTGGTCGCTTTAGCGGGACGGAGTCCCTACGAAGCTGAACTTTGCCCAGCATGGAGAGGAGAGAGCAGAGAGAAGAGATTTCTTCCTCTCACTCCTCCCTTCTCACTCCTCGCCCCTCGGTACTCAAAAGGCTGGTTGTGAAGGACTGCACTGCCAAGTTCAGTCAGTTCGAGACCCAGTACGTGCCCCCCGACCAGAGACTTGGAGCTTTTGCCCTTCACATAGCCGATTGCTCCGCCCACCAAAAGCAGTGCCCCGTAGACCAGCAAGGTGATTTGTGCGGTCAGCACGATGGGGAAAACCTTGTCCTCTCCGGGCTTAATCCACAAGGATATCGCGAATCAAGGGCAGGCGAATGCTGATGTAGCGGTTGAGAATCGAAGCATCGACACTGCTGAGGGCCTGTTTTTTTTGACAAGCGCTCAGAAGCAGATTCACCAAGTCATCGTCACGCTTTGTGAGCCAATCTGGCCTGCCAATCTCGCTGACCAAAGACCAAAACTGGCGTACCATTTCAGGAGTCATGGCATCCATTTTGTGGAGATAGGGGCTGAACTGCAAAAGAATGGTCTAGGCCATCGATCTGATTCTAGAAAAAAGACGTCATCCACGAGGACAATATTTCGGCTCCGTCACAACTTAGGATAAGATGTCACGCTTTCCCACAAAGCTCAGCAAGCAGTGCCCCTTCCGGCTTTGTGAGGATCTTAGGAGGGTAAACCGGCAACTCCTGACGTGTATCAACATTCATTAGGCGTTAAAAAACGATGATTCCTGTCAAAATCTCGACATCAGCACCAGAAGATCCGCAAGCCCCCTTATCCAAGCTTCCAGATAGGGAGCAGATGCTAGCGCAAGGTGTACTGTAACCCATAGGCTCCTTCCTCTCCCGGCTTATGGGTGTTGGCCCGCAGGGTGTAGGTGCCGGTGCGGGGTAGAAAGGCAATCATGAGAGCATCGGTTCCACCACCTTGGTCATCATCCCAAGCCATGACTTCTCCACTCGGATCCAGCAGTTGCAAGAAGGCATCCAAATCAGAGCTGGTCATGGAAGCGATTAGGATCTGGCCGGCGCGGGCGGCAATGGGGTATTCGTCCATCCAACTGCCATCCTCGGGGTGCTGAAGGGATCCCTCCTGCAGACGGCCCGATAGGCTTTGCTGCCAATCTATCTGGGTGAGGACATAGGTGAGCCGGTAGTTGCCGGTGGATTCGGGCTCAAAGCTGGTGGCCCGCAAGGTGTAGGTGCCTCCCTCCGGCAGACGCACCGCCAACAGGGCATTCACATCTGGGCCAGAGTCATCGTTAAAGCCGATCACCCGCCCTTGGCCGTCCACCAGCTCCAGGTAAGCATCAAAATCTTCGCTCTCTAGGGCCGCAATTAAAATCTGCCCCGGCTCAGCGGTGATGGGGATCCCATCCCAAAAGCTGCCGTACTGGCGACTGACTTCATCTCCCGCCTCCAGCGCTCCCGTCACGGTTTGGCTGCCTCTCCACAGAGCAGAACGGGTCAGCGCAGATCCCACCGGCAAGCCGCTCTCTCCCACCCGATCCAACAGCCGACAGCCGCCAGCCAACCCCAATGCCACCAGAGCCAGAGCCAAACGGGATCCCCAACGGCGAGGAGACACGCAAGAACGGTACAAGCTCAGCATCAAAAGGGATCCCTTTCTAAAGAATGGCAACTGTAGACTGATCCTACCCCCTGATTGATTGAGCGAAAAGTTGGTCAGAGACGACAACTTCTGCCAACTTCGTGCTGAGTTTTGAGGTTGTTGGCTTGCCCCTTCCTTGCTGTTTCAGCCGAGAGCAAACTGTTGGCCTACAGGGTTTCCCAAGCTTGCAAGACGGCTTCTAGGGCCAGCCGCCCATGGTAGAGATGGGTTCCCCCCTGCAAGTAGACGGTGTAGGGATCCCGCATCGGCCCATCGGCAGAGAGTTCTGCACTGCTCCCGGCAACAAAGGTGCCTGCTGCCATCACCACCGGGTCTGCATAACCGGGCATCACCTCCGGCACTGGGGTTAGGTAGGAATCCACAGGAGAACTGTTTTGAATCGCTTGGCAGAAAGCCTGCAGCTTTTGCGGGGATCCCAATTGAATGGCCTGGATGATATCGGTGCGGGGAGTTTGAGGCAGAGGCGAGACCGGGTAGCCCAAATCAGAAAACACCTGCGCCGCCAGATGGGCGATCTTCACCGCTTCGGCCACCATCTGCGGGGCCAAGAACAGACCTTGAAACAGAAGGCGGTTGAGATCCAAAGTCGCCCCCCCTTCAGAACCAATGCCCGGAGCCGTCAGCCGACAGGCCGCTTGCTCCACCAGCTCTGCCCGCCCGGCCACATAGCCCCCGGCGGGAACAAGGGTGCCCCCCGGATTTTTGATCAGAGATCCGGCAATCAGATCTGCGCCCACATGGGTTGGCTCCTGGGTTTCCACGAACTCGCCGTAGCAGTTGTCTACAAAGACCACAACTTCGGGGTTTTGCGCTTTGACCATTTGGATCATCTCGGCGATCTGGGCGATGGGAAAGCTGGGCCGCCAATCATAGCCGCAGGAGCGCTGAATGTGAACCAACCGGGTTTGCGGTCTGAGGGCGGTTTTCAGGGCCTGCCAATCAACAGTTCCCTCCCGCAAATCCAACTGGCGGTAATCGATGCCGAACTCCCGCAGGGATCCCCGCCCGGAGCCCCGCAGGCCGATAACCTCCTCAAGGGTGTCGTAGGGGGGGCCGGTAATGCTCAGCAGCTCATCCCCCGGACGCAGCACCCCAAACAAAGCACAGGCGATGGCATGGGTACCAGACACCATCTGCAGCCGCACCACCGCTGCCTCACAGCCCATGATCTGGGCAAACACCCGATCCAAAACCTGCCGCCCCTGGTCGTCGTGGCCATACCCCGACACCCCGGCAAAGTGATGGGATCCCACCCGCTGCTCGCGAAAGGCCCGCAACACCCGCGCCAGGTTCTCTCTGAGGGTCTTCTCCACCGCCTGAAACCGCTCCTGCAGAGCCTCCTCTGCTCTGTCCAAAAGCTCTGCCGCCTTCAACGGGATCCCTCTGCCCACACCGTCTGCCTCACCTTTCGCACACCAAGGCGATTCCGAGAGTAGCATTTTAGCCACCCCCAAAAGAGCTGGTCTTTTCCCCCCAGCTTCCCAATAAGACTGCGCCGGCAGAACGGAGTTCCAACTTCTTATGTAGCTCTCCGAATAGAAACCTTACGGCATGGAACAGCGGACAACAGGCTTGCCAAAGCCAATACCAACAGCGACAATACCCCTCAAATTGAAAGCCCCATATTGATAAAAAGCTTAATTTATGTCAATATCCCTTCATTTTTCCTATCAAGCGCCATCCAATCGAGATTCTGCTAAGCTGTGGAGTAACACCAACATACGGTAAGCGGAGAACTGGAGCATTTGGATTGCCGAGTTATGGGCAGTCCGGCGTGGGTTTGGTTTCTCAAAAGCAGGTCAGAGTTAGAGACGTTGTTTAATCAACTTAAAATCCAGCTTGGAAAGCTTTTTAGTAGGCTGGATCTGTCTATGGGTTTGATGATAGATTTGTCTTTTGGGTTAACCCATTGACCTGGGAACTTGCAACTTAAGCTCGAAAGAACTTTTCCCAAAAGCACCCAATACGGCCAACTAGGAGTCTATGTCTTGCATAACAGGGATCCCGCTTATCCGCAAAACTCCCAAGATTTGGGAAAAATCAGGAGATTTGGGAAAAATCAGGAATTCAAGATCTCCTTAAACATTAAGAGAGCCTAAATTTATTCTTAACCTCTGGCAGAGATCCCAGAGAGAGATGTTAACTTAGACTTAACCCAAGAGGTTAGTGCCACTCCCAAAGCCGATCTGCTCACCCTTGATGACAGGGCTTCGTTTTTGCAAATTAAAGGGCTGAGGTCGCCCGTGAGCTGGGGTCGCTTTCGAAAGCCAGAGGGATCCCAGGTGGGGGTGAGGCGCTATCTCAGGTATAAACCGACATGACTGGGAGAGTCCTCATGACTAAGCTTGTGATCCAAGGGAAAAACGTCGAGATTACCGAGGCCATCCGCAGCTACGTTCAAGAAAAAATTGAGCGCGCTGTCAGTCATTTTGCCCAGATCACCAGTGAGGTTGATGTCAACCTATCGGTAGCCCGCAACCCCCGTATCAGTGCCAGCCAATCTGCCGAAGTGACCGTCTACGCCAATGGCACCGTGATCCGGGCGGAAGAAAGCAGCGAAAACCTCTATGCCAGCATCGACCGTGTGGCCGACAAGCTGGCCCGCAAGTTGCGCAAATACAAAGAACGGAACGGCATTCACCGCGTCCGCCACACCCCCAAAACCTCCGTGGCAGTGGCCCAGCAGCCCGCCACCGATCCGCTAAATACGGAACGGCAAGCGGAGTTACCGGCAGAGGTGGTGCGCACCAAGTACTTCGCCATGCCACCCATGACGGTTCAGGAAGCGTTGCACCAGTTGGAGCTAGTGGATCACGACTTCTACGTTTTCCGCAATATCGAAAATGGCGAGATCAACGTTATCTACGTCCGCAACCACGGTGGCTACGGCCTGATCCGCCCCCGCTAAAGCTTCGCGAAAATGCGTGGTGAATTTTCCCCCCGACTTGCTTCTCTAGGATCCAGCGGCGCTTTCTATCTGTTGCTACAACTTACCGATTCTGCTCTGCCGATTGGGGCCTATTCCCACTCCTGGGGCTTGGAAGCTGCCGTTCAAGCGGGGCAACTTCGGGATCGGGCCAGGGTGCAGCAATATCTGCTGGGGGTTTTACACATGGGCCTAGCCCCCACCGAGGGCAGAGCCTGTGCCTTGGCCCATCGTCTGTCCCGATTGGGAGCCGAGTCAGGAGTGGAGAAACTGCAGCAGCAACTGCAAGCAACCCGTTGGGCGGCAGAACCGCGCCAAGCCAGCTTGGATTTGGGCAAACGCCTAGCTCAACTGGCAGAACGCACCTGGGGAATCTCCGTCCCCAAAGCAGAGGGAGAGCCACTGCATCATTCCTTGGTGTTCGGCTGGATCTGCGCTCAGGCGGGCATTGGGCTGGAAGATACCCTGCGTGCCTTCTTGTTCTCCTCCCTCACCGGGTTGGTCTCGGCGGCAGTGCGCTTGGTGCCTTTGGGGCATACCGAGGGGCAAAGCCTGCTGGCCCAATTGTATGAGCCGATCGAGGCAGTGGTGCATCAGGAGATTCTGCCGGTCATGAAGCGAGCCGAAAGGCCAAACCTCTCCCTCGGCTGGCCGCCCCTAAGCAGCTTCACCCCTCTACAAGAACGGGATTGTCAAGCCCACCAACACCTCTATTCCCGCCTTTTTCAATCGTAAACTACCCACACTCATGCTGATGCAAAGCGCTCCGCGCCGCTCAAGCGAAAGAGTGCGGGCTTTCAGTAGCCCTGAGCTTGTTTCGCTCGGCAGAACAAAACAAGCCCGGACCTCCAGGCTGGTTTACGGCAGCCCCCAAGAGCGCAATTACGTTTGCACCATTCAAGTCCGCATCCCCTTCCCATCCACAGTGCCCACACTTAAACTGCTTCCCACTGCGGTAGGACTGTTCAGGGTCGGGATGGATGTGCAAACACCGGTGGCAGGTCTGCGACGTGTAGGCAGGCGGAACAAGAATCAGAGAAACCCCTGCAACCCTCGCCTTGTATTCCAGAAATTGACGTAGTTGGTAGAACGCCCAACTGTTGGCCCTGCGCCTTTCGGTTTTGCTGCGGGGTTGTTGATTGACCCTTTCCCGAATCCCTGTCAAGTCTTCCAGAGCAATAGCGCTGTTTGTGGCCTTTGCCCTAGAAACAATAGCTTTAGAGATGCGATGATTGACCCACGTTTTTGCTACGCAACGCTGACGCGACTGAAAGCGCCTCTCCTTGCCAGACAGCCGTTGCAACAGTTCTCTGCATCTGCGCCGGGAACTGCGGGTGCCCTTACTGGCTTTTTGCTGGAGTACCGCTCTCAGCTTGGAATAACGGTCTCGTATTTTGCTCAACTGCTGTCCATTCCAGTTGTCCCCCTCTGACGTATGGGCAATATCTGTCCTTCCCAAATCCACGCCTATTACCCGAGCTGTGTTCTGCTGTTCCGGTAACTTTGCTTCCACGCAAATCTGGATGGAGTAGGAACCGTCTTTGCGCTTGACCAGAGTGGCCGATTTGGGATTGGAGCCTGCCAACTGTTCTCTCTGGTAATGACCAATCGCCAGCTCAAAGCGCTCTCGACCCTCCACCGTGGTCAGCGACACCGTCCAGTCTTTCTCGCGAAATGAAAAGATACGAGCGTCATAGGTAGCAAAGCCCCCCTTGAACGCTTTGACCGGACGGTTTTTCTGTCGGGCAACTTTACGAGCACCTGCTAGCCGTCTGCAGACCTGTACGGCCAAGTTACTGGACAAGCCGAACCGGGCACGGATTTCGCGGTAGCACAGAGATTGAAGTTTAACGGCGTTAACGATCTTCTCCGGTGTGTTCTGGTTCACCCAGTTCAAGGCTTGGCCGAAGGCATCCAAGGTCGCATCCAACTTTGCGGCTTGCGACTGAGACACCTTGAGCCTGCAGGAAAGGGTCAGGACTTGGGTCATACCCTTACGGTACCTCATCAAAGTGCATTCCTCCCGACCCTCGCCCTGTGGGCAGAGGGCGGGGCTCCTGCGCTAGTAAGCTGAGACTTCAATCACCAGCTTCCCGTACTGCTTAGCCACCGCCTTCAGCAGCTCTTTGAAGGCTCCATGTGCCCAAGTCAGTAGCGAGCGCACTACTCTGCCCTGCATAGCTGCAAGGCCGCAATCTCTCGCCCCCTAACGGGAAGTGGGGGAGAGGTACATAAAGAAGAAGTCTAATTGTCGGCATTAGCGGCGAAGGGGCTCGGAAATGGCCGCCACCTCCCGCAGAAACTGATCCTGTTGTTGGCTCAAAATGCCCAGGTCGGGGCCTTGGTTGAGCAGGATAAAGCGGGTGCCATCCGGCAATTGCCCCATCATCATCAGCCGATCCGCAGCGGATCCCACCTGAGCCACCGTGCCTGGGGGCAAGGTGCGCGCCTGCAGGGTGCTGTGGCCAATGCCCGCTCTGGGCAAGATCCGAGTCGGATCCCCGTCCGTGAGATCCACCAACTGCTCCCAGAGGTGAGCTAGGGCGCGAGGGGAGAGGTACAGGGCTTGCCCCCTTTGTCCAAAGCGAATGTCTTGCTCGGCGGGAGCCATGTCGGGATCCAGGCGGGAAATGGGCTGAGACACCAACCGCTGCCGCAGGTACTCCAGCAGGGCTGTTTTGCCCCCCAGTTCCGCCAACAGGGCTTCTGCCATAGTCCGGTCGTTGCTGCCGTTGAGGATTTGCAACAGGGATCCCAGGCGTAGCGAGGTATAACGAGCCAAGCAGTGGGCGTCCGCGGGCAGGGCTGTCAGGGTTGACACCGAGCCGCGAATGGCAACCGGGTGGGGCTGTTGCGTATCGCTGAGGAGCTCTGCCAAACGCCGAGCACCGGCCAAAGGATCGGGTTGGCCCAGCAGGTGGAAGGGGGACAACACCTTCACATCCCCGTCGATCTGGCGAATGTTGAGGCTATGCAAATGGTGGGCCAGCTCTGCCACATTCGCTTCCGTGAAGTAGGGATCCCCGCCACCCACCAGGATCAAATCTCCCGTCAAGCGATGGCCCAAAAGATGGCCTGTGGTGTAGAACCGGGTCTCAAAGCGACGTTCATAGCCCCAAGTCTCCAGGGCCATCAAGCTGATGGCCAACTGATCCAAGGCTCCCACCGGCAAAGGCCGATCCGATAAATGCTCCGCTAACAGATCCCCTTCCGGTGTCCAGAGCAGGATCCCCTGTTGAGAGAGCGCTCCCCCTTGGGCTGCCAATCCCTGCAAAAAGCCGGACAAGACCGGAGCATAAGGGGAATCTTCCCACTCCGGCGATTGGGCACGAGGCCACCAGGGGGGAAGGCCCGGAGTTCCACTTGGGGAAGGCAGCGGCGGCGGTGGGGTGGGGATGGGGGGGAAAGGATTCTGAGCCGATGTGGGAAACTCGACTTCGGCACCCGTGCGATTGCTCCAGCAGGCCCCCAAGGCCAAAGCACCGGCCAACGGGATCCCTGCCCAGAGGAAACGACGATGGGAGCGCAACCCCTGTGGGATAAGCGGCATGATGACCTCACCAAAGACACTTGCAAAAGACGACAGGCTGGCAAGACTTGACGCTACTCTAGTGCCATCCGAACTGCCTTTGCAAATCTCTGTGGCAGCCTCTTCCAGCGCTATCGACTCCAGTTCATGCGAGCCCATCTTTTGCTTGGCAGGGATCCCACTCGGCTGTAGCCTGATGCGAAGCCAGAAAATGCTGTGTTGCCTGATGGATATCCTTTGCAACGGCAATGGCTGCAGATCGTCCGTTGGCTGTGCAAGGGCTAGGCTGTACTGGAGAGGGTGGGAGATGGCTCATACACTCGTGCAGAACGGATCGCAAGCTCCTTCTCTCCTGAGTAAAAGATAAAATAGGGCGATTTAGACTCTAAGCATTCCAGGCCGCCAATGGGAAACAGTCCAACCAAAGTAAGAGTTCAATCGGAAAAACAGGCTTTCCTAGAACGGTGGCATGACATTCTCGCCCCCAACTCCTTGGGCTATCGCATTCGATTGTTGTCTCAATTGGTGCGGCGGAAGTTCCAGTCCTATTTAGAGCCTTTTGGCCTAACCATCTCCCATTGGGTGGTGCTCTGCTGCCTCTGGGAAGAAGACGGGATCCCGACTTCCACCATTTGTGAGCGCCTGCAGCAGTTGGGGGGCACCATGACCGGGGTGTTGGATGGCATGGAAAAACGGGAGCTGATCCGGCGGCAGCGGGATCCTGAGGATCGGCGGATTTGGCGAGTCTACCTCACACCGGCAGGAGAGGAGCTGAAAGACGTTTTGCCCCCTCTGATTTGGCAGTTGCGGGAGCAAACCTACGGCTGTCTCAGCCCAGAAGAACGGGCAACCCTCTCGCGGCTGGTGGATCGGCTGATCGCCCATTTGTCAGTGGATCCAGAGGCGGCTGTATTGTCAGAGCCAAGCCAATAGTCTTTGGTCTTCATGGGTCGTGTTGGTAAACTACCCCCGCCTAAAGGCGGGAGCTTTCAGTAGCCCTAGAGTCGGCAAGCCAACCCTGGACCTCTAGGCTG
>NZ_JANSIF010000029.1:0-36773 GCF_047461935.1 Synechococcus sp. R55.4
ACTGTGGATGGGAAGGGGATGCGGATTTGAATGGTGCGAATGTGATTGCGCTCTTGGGGGCTGTCGTAAACCAGCCTGGAGGTCCGGGCTTGTTTTGTTCTCTGGTAGAGCAGAGCAGGCCCAGGGCTACTGAAAGCCCGCTCCGTACCGCTTAGCGGTCGGAGCCGGGTAGTTTACCTTTCGACCTCATTTCGACCTCATTATTTTGTAGATTTTGTAGCTCGGCTGGGTTGAGCAGAAAGAGCGCTGGGAAGCGCAACCCGTCCAAGGAGGTCGGAGCCGGAAGCCAGTTGGACAGGTTAAGGTGAAGAGACTGTTAAGATTCTTATGGTTTTGCTGTTGCCAAGGCAACACCGCACCAACTAACATCTCGCTACACTGCGACCGCTCATGATTCATCTTCTGCTGCAACGGCTGCACCAATCCACCCTGACCCCGCTGCGGGATATCCACTGGACGCCGGAATTGTTCGGAATCCTCTTGGTGTACTTTGTGCAGGGGGCGGTGGGGCTGGCACGGCTGGCCACCAGCTTTTACCTGAAGGATAGCTTGGGCCTCAGCCCGTCTCAGGTGGCGGCGTTGATGGGCGTTGCCATGAGCCCCTGGATCCTCAAGCCCCTCTACGGCCTGCTGTCGGATACCGTACCGGTGGCGGGCTATCGGCGTCGTCCCTACCTCTTGTTGTCAGGGCTTCTGGGGTGTGAGGCTTGGCTGGGGATGGCCCTGTGGGCACCGACGGCTGGTCTGGCCACCCTGTGGATGGTTTTGGGATCCCTGGCGGTGGCGGTAGGGGATGTAATCGTAGATTCGCTGGTGGTGGAGCGGGTACACGGCAGTGACTGGGCGGGGACGGGCACGCTGCAATCTTTAACTTGGGGAGCAACGGCCTTGGGATCCCTGCTCACCGCCTATTTGGGAGGAGCGCTCTTAGCCCATTATCCGCCGCAGGTGGTGTTTGGGCTGACGGCCTTTTTGCCGTTGTTCATCGCTCTGGCAGCTTGGGTTATTGCCGATCAACCGGTGGCGTTGTCTCAGGGCTGGGATCCCTTGCAACAACAGGTGGGGCAGGTGTGGCGGGCGCTGCGGCAACCCAGCATTTTGCTGCCGGTGCTGTTTGTGTTCGTTTGGCAGGCCACTCCCAGCGCCGATGCGGCTCTTTTTTACTTTGTCACCAACGATCTCGGCTTTGGGCCGGAATTTTTGGGTCAGGTGCGCTTGGTTACCAGCATCGCCAGTTTGCTGGGGGTAGGGATCTTCCAAGTGTACCTGCGGCGGATCCCACTGCGGCCCCTGTTCGGCTGGATGACGGTGATCTCGGCGGCGTTGGGCCTGACCAGCCTTATCTTGGTCTATCACCTCAACCGGGATTGGGGTATCGACGATCATTGGTTTAGCTTGGGGGACAGCCTGGTGCTGACGGTGGCAGGACAAATTGCCTTTATGCCAGTGCTGGTCTTGGCCGCCCGCCTCTGCCCCCCTGGGATCGAGGCCACCCTCTTTGCTCTGCTGATGTCGGCCTTTAATTTGGCGGGGTTTCTCTCCCAAGAGCTGGGATCCCTGCTGATGCATGGGCTGGGGGTAACGGAGACCGATTTCAGCCGGCTGGGGCTGCTGCTGATCCTGACCAACCTTTCTACCCTCTTGCCCCTGCCGTTTTTGGGCTGGCTGCCGGAAGAGAGCATAACCCTTGGCGGAGCAGAACTGGAGGCGGAAGCCCATGCCTCTCTGGAATCCTTTCTGCGGGATGTGCAGGCAGAAGAAGCGGAGACAGCCTTGGCGATGGAAGGGGTCTCTCTGGCCGAAACCGACCCAACCTAAAGAGACTCTGTCTGGCCTCGGGAAAGGCATACAGCCTCGGTGTCCAGCCGCTAAGATGGAGGGATGAGCTGGGTAGCCCCCACAACTCACTCGGATCTTTCACTTCAGGAGGGGACCGTGCTTCATCGTAGGATCTATCAACTCAGCCGCGAAGGCAAGGATGTGTGGATCTATCTGCGGGATCAGGGACGCTGGCTGGAACGGGCCAAGATCCTCGATATCGAAGGGGACACCATCCTAGTTCGCTACGAGACAGAAGATGAGGAGGAGATCTGCTCCTGGGAGGAGATGATTCGCCTGGAAAGCATTGGAGCTGTTGCTCAGCGCCTTTCCACCATTCCCAAGGGGATGCTCAGCACGTCAGATTTGCTCACCTCAGAAGACTGCCCTCCGGCTGAATTGCTGCATCCGCCACTGTTGCCTACCGAAGGAGAAGATCATCCCAGCAGCGAGCGCCTCGTGGAGGATTACTACCTGGATCGGGAGGCTCCTGCCGAGCTGCCGGTGCGCTCCAGTGGGGAAGATCTCAAACGGGCGGATCGTGCCCGGCACGATGCTGAAGGCACGGATTGAGTTCTCCGTTTGCCAGAGCGGCGCAGAAGAGCGCTTGACATCCTCAGGTTCAGACGCCAGCTCAGAAGCCTAGAGGTGGATGGCCCGGCCACGGCCAGAAAAGTTCTCTAGAGTTCACCTTGGCAGATGAAGGGGATCCCAAGGGCGGGATCTACTTTGCCAGGCCCTCAGTTGTGCAGGGTCGGATGGTCAGTGGGCCGTAGAACTCCTCTTGGCACAGCTCCACCTGAGAGCGGGCAGCCATTAGCAGCAATGACCAGAAGACTTGAATGGGGTGAATGGTCCCGCTGCTGCCGTTTTGATAGCTTTTTTGGCAAAAGTGTTGCTGGAGATCGACAAAGCTGATCTGGGTCAGACCCTGCTGCCAAAGCTGAGCCAGCAGAGATTCTAGCTCGGCGGTGGTTTCCAAAAGGTTTTCCGGGTGGGCTAGCTGAGTGATGGCCGACAGCGCTTGCTGGCGAGAAATCCGTTGGGCCAGCGGCTTTGGGGCAGCTTCGGGCTGGTGTTCCAGCAGGGTTTCCAGCTCTTGCAGGTGGGCGATGAGTTCTTTGAGGGTGATGGGCCGGGTACGTTGAAGACGGGGTGCTGCCCTGGGTTGCAACACGCGATCCAAGTGCGCCAAAGACCAGCTTGGCCAGGGATCCACTTCTACCTCCACCGGGCTGGGCTCACTTTCTTCTGCTTCTGGTTCTGCCAAAGCCATCGCCTTAAGATAGACCAACATGGCAGCGTGGAGCAGGGCTTGTCCCGACTCAGACAGGTCATGGCTGCTGCTGGTGGGAGCCATACGGGCCAGAAAGCGATCGATAACCTCGATGACCTGCACATCCCAGGGATCGATCTCGCCTCGTTCTGCCAAATCAATGAGCAGAGCAATTGCCTCTTCGGTCGGTGAGTAGGCCATAGCACCCCACAGCTCCCTGACCCTTACTGTAGCCCTCAGGCCGGATCCCGGCTATCTCTAGCCATCTCCCATGCCGATCCGAATCCTCTAGCTCAATCGCTGACGTGGTAATATAGAGATCCTGCTCTAGTCGATAGCTGCTAGAGTGGTATCTGCGGGCGGTTAGCACAGTGGTAGCGCACTTCCTTCACACGGAAGGGGTCACAAGTTCGAATCTTGTACCGCCCATACCCGCAAACCTGCTCCTGCAGCGAGCTTCAACAGTCCAAGTCCTTCTCCTGGAGGAGAGATACAGGCGGCTAGAAACGACTTTTTCCGCCCCGGGGTCTCCCTGAAGCGCGCCTTAGGGAGAGGGCTAATGGCTGTTGAGAACAACTCCGCTTGAGCTTCCAGCGTCTTTGCTGCCAGGCCAGTGGAGAAAGGGAAGAATGGTAGCCTAATAAAGGGTAGGGTTGAGGCCATGCAAGAATTTCGTCCCGCTAACGCGATCAGAAACCTTCGCTTCATACTCCTGGGCTTGTGGATCTTGAGCCTGCTCGTTCTCCTCATCCAAAACTGGGGATCCCCGGCAAGGGTTGTGGTGGGTGGGCAATCGGGATCCCCGCTTCCTCTATCGTTGGTGCTATTGGCCTCTTATGGGGCAGGGATGGGGCTGGGATTTTTGTATGTAGGCTCCTGGCGATTGCACGACCGGGTGTTCCAGCGACAGGCAATCCGTAAGTTAACTCAGTTGAGCGACCGAGTTCGCTTTTTGGAAGCCCAGCTGATTCCCCCCGACCACTATTTGCCCCAAGATCTGCCGGAGTACGAGCCGGATCCCCAAGCAGGCCGCTATTCCTATTCCAATATCCCGCCGGAACGCATTCGCGATCCCGCTCCTGAGGACGACGATGCGGCAGCAGCTCCCAACTGGCGGATTGTCCAGCGGCCCTACGCCGACGAGGAGGAGGAAGGATGGGATTCCTAAACTGGTGGAAATCGTCTGCCGCTCCTGCGTCTGAGCCCGACCCCCGCCCTGAACCGCGGGGACAGAACAACTATCTGCTCATCGTCCTAGACAGTTGCCGCTTCGACAGCCTGCTGGCGGCCAACCCCAAGCACTTGCTGAAGTTGGGCCCTCTGGAAAAGCGCTGGAGCTACGCTTCCTGGACGGCCCCTGCCCATTACAACCTGCTCATGGGCCTGCTGCCCCACACCAGCCCCATCCACGTTTTTGCGTCCGAGCACTACAAGCAAGATTATCTGCGCTACAACGAGCGGCTCGGCACCCGGCAACCCATTGAGTTCAAGCATCTGCTGCCTCATCTCTATTTGCCGACGCTGCTGAAGCATCAACTGGGCTACACCACCCACGCCATGGTCTCCATGCCGGTGCTCAACCCCAGCACGCTGCTGAATCGGGATTTCGATTCCTACCGCCTCATGCCCCAGCACAACGATATGGCGGCCATGGTGGAACAGTTGCGCTTCGAGCCGGATCGCCCCAGCTTTTACCTGTTAAACGTGGGCGAAACTCACTATCCCTACGCGCTGCCCGATGAGGATCCCAGCTTGTGGCCCCGCATCTCGGGGGTCAATGGGGTGTTGAAGCGGCTGGATGAAGGAGAAGAGGACGGGATCCCCTTTTTCGATTCGGCCCAGTTGGAAGAGCTACGGCAGCGACAGATCCAGGCGGTGCGCTACCTGGATGGGATCTTTGAACAGCTGTTCGACCTGGTTCCCAAAAACACCTACATCACGGTTACAGCCGATCACGGCGAACTGTTTGGGGAGGGAGGCTACTTCGGCCACGGCCCTATCCACCACGAAAAAGTGCTGGAGGTGCCTTTTATCGAGGGCAAAATTCGCTAGCCGGGATCCCTAGGGAGCTCGAGACCGTTTCCTGGACCCAACACCCTCGGCCCCTCTCCCCGAGGGAAAAGGTAGCCATCGATACAGCAACTGGGTTCACCAGGATTGAGCCTCTGCTTCGCTGCCAGTTAGGGTGATCTCCTGAAGCGCATGGACAGAGCTTCTTCCTTTTTCGGGTGGCTAGATCTGCTGGGTCTCCGGCTTGGGCAGGGTGGGATCCCGGCGGGCTTCACCGTTCGCGCTACTCGGACGGAGCCCTTGCGGGGATCCTTTTACACCGGAACCCAACCCATCTTCGGCGGCCAGGTCGGCAGAGCGGGCGATCTCGTAAAGGCTTTTCACCACACTGCTGAGGGGAATGGCGACGATCACGCCCAGGATGCCCCCCAGTTGCGCCCCCACCAACAGGGCAATCAAGATCCACACTGGATTTAGCCCGATCAGCTCTCCCATCAGGCGGGGGGCGATGACCCGATCCTTCACCTGCTGCACGATCAGGGAAACCAGCACCACTTTAAGGCTGAGCCAAATGTCCTGAAAGGCCAGCAACACCGCCGCCGCCCCAATGCCAATCACCCCCCCCACCAAGGGGATTACCTCCAGCAGGCCGATCAGCAGGCCAAACAGGAGCCCGAAAGGTACCCGCAAAAACCCAAAAACCGGCACCAGCATCAGGGCCATGATGAACCCCAACACCAACTGGCTGATGAGGAAGTTCTGAAAGCTGAGGGCTAGGGCTTCGCCAATGCGCGGCCCCCAAGGTTTGGGGAAGAGGCTGAGCAACCCCTGCCAGAACTGGCCCCCGTAGAGCAGCATGTAGAGGGCCAACACCAGCACCAGCACCAAGTCGATCACCTGGTTGAACGTACCCAGAAGGAGATCCAGGGATTGGCCGGCAATTTTCTCGGCGCTGGCCTGCAGGCGGTTGAGAAGGGTATTGACCAGCTCCGTCTGGCCAAGGTTGATGTTGCGCTCGGCGGCCCAAAGGCTAATCTGGTCGAGCCAATTTTGTAAGGTGTCCACCCACTCTGGGATCCGCGCCCCCAGCTGCACCACTTGCTTGGCCAAGACCGGCACCACGGCGATCCCCACCAAGACCAGCAGCACCACCGAGAGAGCAAAGACCAGGGTGACCGCCAAACCTCGACTGACCCGATAGCGCCGCAGCACCTGCACCGGGTAGTTGAGCAAAAAGGCCAGCACCGCCGCTGTCAGGATGGTGGTGAGCAAATGCCCAAACAGCCGACCCACCTGTATGGCCAGCCAGCCGCTGATGACGATCAAGATCCAGGTGAGCAGCAACCGCTGCAAGGGTGAGAAGCGATTCATGCCGGAGCCATCCCCAAGGGATCCCAAAGCGCTTAAAAACCCAGGATGCTATACCCACTATCCACGTAGATCACCTGGCCGGTAATGCCGCTGGCCAGGTCGCTGGCCAGAAAAGCCGCCACATTGCCCACCTCTATTTGAGTGACATTGCGCCGTAGGGGAGCTTTCTCCTCCACAGCATGCAGCATGGCATGAAAATCGGAAATGGCCGATGAGGCCAAGGTGCGGATTGGGCCGGCAGAAATGGCGTTCACCCGGATCCCGGCAGGGCCCAGCTCGGCAGCCAGGTAGCGGACACAGGTTTCCAGGCCCGCTTTGGTGACGGCAGCCATGTTGTAGTTGGGCACCACTCGCACTCCTCCCAAGTAGGTCAAGGTGAGGACACTGCTGCCGGATCTCAGTAGGGGCTTGGCAGCCCGGCAGAGGGCAATCAGGGAGTAGGTGCTCACATCCATGGCCAGGGCAAACCCCTCCCGCGAGATATCGCTGAAGTTGCCGCTCAGCTCCTCTTTTTTGACATAGGCCAGGCAGTGAACCAGAATATCGACCTGACCCCATTTTTCGGTTACCCCCTGAAACAGATCGCTGATCTGCTGATCGCTTTGCACGTCGCAGGGGAGGAGAAAATCTGGCTGCAAGGGATCCGTGAGTTGCTGAACTTTGGTTTTGAAGCGATCCCGCTCGTCCGGCAGATAGGTAACCCCTAGGCTGGCCCCCGCTTTGTGCAGTTGCTGAGCAATGCCCCAGGCAATGGAGCGCTCGTTGGCAATGCCGGTTACCAAGGCTTTCTTTCCCGTCAGCTGTAGCATGGCAAAAAAAGTAGGGGTGTATTCCTTTCTATCCTCCCACAGGTGGGAGCTGGGGCTGGGAGAAGGGATCCCAGGCACTCCTGAACTCCCGTTAAAAAGGCCCGGCTTTCACAATGAAAGTCCTTTTGGTTGAAAAGGAATATTGTCTGCTGGATCTCCGCAGCCCTGTTACCCGTGCCGAAATCATCGAGCACCCGTGGTCGTTGGAAGATACCTCCCTCAACCGGGCTGATAGGTGGAAGCAACGTGCAGTTCCTTGAGCTGCTTCGCCTCAACGCTGGAAGGAGCGCCGGTGAGCAAACATCGCGCCTGCTGGGTTTTGGGAAAGGCGATGACATCCCGGATGGAATCTTCCCCGGCCAGCAACATCACCAGCCGATCCAGGCCGTAGGCAATGCCGCCGTGGGGCGGGGTGCCATACTCAAAGGCTTCCAACAAAAAGCCAAACTTGTCCCGCGCCTGTTCGGGGGTGAGGCCAATCGCTTGAAAAACCTGCTCCTGAATTTCCCGCTGGTAAATCCGCAGGGATCCCCCTCCTACTTCCACGCCGTTCCACACCAGGTCATAAGCCTGGGCCCGCGCCGTTTTCAGGTCGGCCAAGTCGTCGGGGTGGGGGGCGGTAAAGGGGTGGTGCAGGGCTTCCAGGCGATTTTCTTCGGCGTTGAACTCAAACATGGGAAAGTCGGTGATCCAGAGGAGATTCAAGGCGTTCTCTGGGATCAAACCCAGCTCCTGGCCCAGGTGCAGCCGCAGCCGGCCCAAAGACTCGTTCACCACTGCCGCCGGCCCTGCCCCAAACAGCAGCAGATCCCCTGGCTTGGCCTGGGTGAGATCCAGCAACCGCTTCTCCTGCTCGGGGCTCAAGCTCTCTTTCAGGGCGCCGATGGTATCGAGGCTGTCGGGCCGCACCCGGATAAAGGCCAAGCCGCCCGCCCCATACTGGGTGACCAGCTTGAACAGATCCCCGCCTGGTTTGATGCGGGTGTTGGAGATCTTTTCATCGCCGCCGGGCACTGGCAGGATTTTGATCAAACCGCCCTCAGCCAGCACTTTGGCGAAGACTTTGAATCGGGATCCCTGAAACACCTCCGAAACATCCACCAACTCCATCCCAAAGCGGGTGTCAGGCTTGTCGGAGCCGTAGCGGGCCATGGCCTCGGCATAGGTCAGGCGCGGGAAGGGACGGGGCAGGTGGATCCCTTTGACAGTTTTGAAGATATGGCAGATCAGTCGCTCGTTGAGCTCCAGGATCCCTTCTTGATCCATGAAGCTCATCTCCATGTCCAACTGGGTGAACTCCGGCTGCCGATCCGCCCGCAGATCCTCATCCCGAAAGCAGCGGGCAATCTGGTAGTAGCGATCCACGCCAGCCACCATCAGCAGCTGCTTAAAGAGCTGGGGCGACTGCGGCAGGGCAAACCACTCGCCGGGGTTGACGCGGCTGGGCACCAGGTAGTCTCTGGCCCCTTCTGGGGTGGAGCGGGTGAGAATGGGAGTCTCCACCTCGACAAAGCCCTCCTCGTCTTCTAGGAAACGGCGGATGGCCTGGATGACCCGGTGGCGCAGTTGCAGGTTACGGGACATGCGCTCCCGCCGCAAATCCAGGTAGCGATAGCGCAGGCGGATCTCTTCTCGCACTTCCTCTGCTTCTTCTCCCGAGACGCTGAAGGGGAGCTGCTTGCCGACTGGACTGAGCACTTCCAACTGTTCGGCGTAGATCTCGACCTCGCCGGTGGCCAGGCGAGGGTTGAAGGAGTCGGGGGGCCGTTGCTGGACAGTTCCCGTTACCCGCACCACATATTCGTTGCGCACTTCCCCCGCCAGTGGATATGACTGCGGAGTTTTCTGCGGATCCGCCACCAGTTGCACAATGCCAGAGCGATCCCGCAAATCCAGGAAGATCACCCCCCCGTGGTCGCGGCGGCGGTCGATCCAACCGTAGAGGGTGACGGTTTGGCCGATGTGAGCCGGGCGGACTTCGCCACAGTAGAGGGTGCGGGCCGGGCGATGGATGGCAGCAGGCATGGAAGAGGTGAGAGAACAAGGGTCTGAGCCCCTATCATACAAAACTCAGACCTCCTGCCTCGACTCAGCTTCTCAAGAGCATTCAGGGGATCCGCCCAGGGCTACCACAATCGTGCAGGTGTTGTGGCGCATCATGGCAACGTAAGTTTCGGCGCCGCTGCCTGGCTCCCCCAAAGAGTCCGAGTACAGTTTCTGTTCGGCTACCTTGACCCCGGCTTCGGTGGCCACCGTTTGGAGGAGAGCGGGGTTGAGGGTGGTCTCGGCAAAGATAGCCGGCACCCGCAGAGCGCGGATCTCCTCCACTAAGCGGGCCACTGTCTGGGTGCTGGGCTGTTCTTCGGTGCTGATCCCCAGCAGGGATCCCCCCATTTTCAGGCCGTAGGCTTGGGTGTAGTAGGCAAAGGCATCGTGAGTGGTCACCAAAACCCGGTTGGGAGGGGGGATGGTCTGAATTTGCTCCCCAATCCAGGCATGAAGCTCCTCCAGCTCTGCTCGATAGGCAGCAGCATTGGTTTGGAAGAAGGTCGCCTCGCCAGGCACCTGTTCCGCCAGCTCTTGGGCGATGCGCTCCACCATGCGGATGACGTTTTCCACATTGCCCCACACATGGGGGTCGGGAGTGGGGATCCCGTCCTCCTCATTGGTGACGATGGGATCGAGGATCTCGGCCAAGGCAACCCGCCGCGCTCCTTGGGCCGTGGCTTCGATGAGACGCATCAACCCCGGCTCCAGGTTGTAGCCGTTGTAAAACACCAAGTCTGCCCGCTCTAGGGCCATCCCATCCGCCGGCGTTGGCTCGTAGATGTGGGGATCCATTCCCGGCTGCAGCAGGCTGGTGAGCTGGATGCGATCTTGGCCCACCTGCTCTACCCAATCGGCGATCAACGTAGTGGTAGCCACAACGCGGGGACGCGCCCATCCCGAACCGGCCAAGGCCAGAAAACTGCCGTTCCCGTCAGCGAGACAGAGTCCTATTGCCAAGCCGAAGGCCGCTACCCAACGGCGCCGCCCCCAAAGGAAGACAAGACTTTTGATCATCGTTTCATGGTTTAGATGTCCCTTTAGGGTACACTGGACTTACCGAAAATGAAAACAAAATGAAAAAGCAACTTCCTCCTCTCCCTCTTGGTCCGGCCAGGGGATCCCTGGTGGTGCGGGATCTGACGGTGCGTTACGGCAGCCTGCAGGTGCTGCAAGGGATCCAAGCTGAAATCGCGCCGGGCCGCCTCACGGGCATCCTTGGGCCCAACGGAGCCGGCAAAAGTACGTTTCTCAGAGCGCTGCTGGGGTTGGTGCCGCTGGAACGGGGGGAAGTGCGCTACGGTGGGCAAGCGCTGCGGGGAGAGCAAGTGGCCTATGTACCCCAGCGCTCGGCCATCGACTGGTCGTTTCCCGCCACGGTGTGGGATGTGGTGTTGATGGGGCAGGTGAGAGCTGCTGGCTGGTTTCGCCGCATCGGGAAAAAGGGGCAGCAGCGGGCTGCTCAAGCCCTGGAGCGGGTGGGGATGGGGGCCTACCGGGATCGCCCCATTGGAAAGCTGTCGGGGGGACAACAGCAGCGGGTGTTCCTGGCGCGGGCCTTGGCGCAAGAAGCGGAGATCTACGCCCTTGACGAACCCTTTGCCGGGATCGACCAGCCCAGCGAAGCTATTTTGTTCCAGGTGTTGCGGGAGCTGGCAGATGCCGGCCACATCGTGATGGTGGTGCACCACGATTTGGGGCAGGCCCGGGCCTACTTCGACGAAGTGCTCCTCCTCAACCGTGTCTTAATTGCCCAGGGATCCCCGCGGGAGGTGTTGCAGCCAGCGGTGTTGCAGCGGGCCTATGGCCGAGCCCTGCTGCTGGACTCAGCTGCCTAGGGAGAGTTTGAGGTCAACAACGTTATGGAATGGCTCTGGCACAGCCTGGCGGATCCCTTGAGTTTTGCCTTCATGCAACGGGCTCTGCTGGTGGCGGTGGCCGTCGGCATTCTCTGTGCCGTGGTGGGCAGCTATCTGCTGGTGCAAAGCTTGGCCCTCCTGGGGGATGCCATCAGCCATTCGCTGCTGCCGGGCCTGGCCATTGCCTACATGCTGGGCCTCAACCTGTTTGTGGGAGCCTTTGTGGCCGGTCTCCTCAGCGCCCTCTTAATTCAATGGATCCGCTCCGCCAGCCCCCTCAAGCCGGATGCAGCCATGGGGATCGTCTTTTCGGCCTTTTTTGCCTTGGGGATCCTGTTGATCACTTTGATCCAACGGCGGGCTCGCATCGATCTCAACCACTTCCTCTTCGGCAACCTCCTGGGGGTGAATGCTGTCGATGTGCTGACAGTGGTGGGCATCACCCTTTTGGTGTTGGGGTTAGTGGCCCTCTTCTTCAAGGAATTGACCTTTTACAGCTTCGATCCCTTGGGGGCCAAAGCAGCCGGCCTGCCCACCGAGCGGCTGGGGTGGGGGCTGATGGTGCTCACTTCCCTGACGTTGGTGGCCAGCATGAAGGCAGTGGGCGTGCTCTTAGTGTTGGCCATGCTGATCACGCCAGCGGCAACCGCCTATCTGGTGGTGCCTCGATTGCACCAGGTGATGCTGCTGGGATCCCTATTTGGGGTGAGCGCCAGCCTGCTGGGGATGTACGCCAGCTACTACCTCAATGTGGCCTCCGGCCCGGCCATCGTCCTGGTGGCCTCCGCCTGGTTTAGCCTGGCCTTTCTGGGCAGAGTGTTCTCAGGAACGCGCTAGAAACCAGGGATCGCGGGTTGGGATCCCTGGCTCAAACCTCATCTGAGAAAGGGTAGATGCATGTTAACTCAAAAGCGGGAAGAGCGGCCATCCCGACCGCCGCCTGCACCGGCCTGCCGAGGCAACGCCTTGTTGACCCTCAGATCCCGGCCCATCCAAGTAGCACCGTCCAGCTCGTCGATGGCCTTTTGCTCATCGGCTTCGTTTTCCAGTTCCACAAAGGCAAAACCTCGCTTACGGCCAGTCTCCCGATCCACCGGCAGCTTAATTTGCTTAACGGTGCCGTATTCGGCGAACACAAGCCGCAGGTCTTCTTCGCTGGCCTTGAAGGACAAATTACCTACAAAAATGGTCATGGTGTAGCAAACTCCGAACCTTACCCTTTAGCGTTCAGTTCGGAGGCTCACCTGGTTAAACCATTCGCTCAATCCGAACCTCATGCCAACCACATCTTAGTCTTCCCAATGGCATTTGCAAAGCCATCCTTGCAGCTTTTTGTCCGAGAATTGGGAGAAGCTTTTGTAGCAAGATGGAAACTCAGGATCCTAACCTTCATGGGCGATTGCTTTGGCCCAACGGTTGGCGTTTGGGAGTGCCGGGAGAGCGGGGATAAGGAGGCGGCGTGGGGGCTACTTTCTCCAGCAGTAGGCAGTGGCGCACCCCACGGCTGCGGGGTGTGGTGAAGGCTTCTACATGGATCAGTTTTCCGCCCAGGAGCTCAAGGGCCTGCTCCAAAGTTTGGGCTTCTGCCTCGGTCCAATGGCCGCGATAGAGGATGGCGCGTCCCCCCACCTTGAGCAGAGGCAGGCAATACTCGGCGCAGGTCTCCGCCGAGGCCAGGGCCCTGGCCAGAGCAATATCATAGCTGCCCCGTTCCTGCGGGTCTTGCCCCCAAATTTCGGCCCGCTGAGCCACTGCCCGCGCTTGGGTGAGGGAGAGCCTTTGCAAGGTGTCCTGTACAAAGGCAATCTTGCGTTGGGTGCTGTCCAGCAAGGTAAAGCTGGCCTGAGGCAGGGCAATTTGGGCCGGGATCCCCGGAAACCCTGCCCCGGTGCCGATGTCGATCCCCCGCCAGGGCTGAGCTTGGATTGCCTCCCAGGATCCCAGCAGGCGTAGGCCCCGCAGCGAATCCCACAGGTGTTTCTCCCAAAAGTCGATGGGATCGGTGATGCGGGTCAGGTTCTGGGTTCGGTTTCCGGCCATCACCAGCGGATAGAGCTGTTGCAGTTGTTGCTGCTGCTGTTCAGAAGGCTGCCAACCCAGCTCCGCCAGCCAGCTTTCCCACAGGGCCTTGAGCTGTGGGGGCTCAGAGGAAGAAGCGTCAGCCTTCTTCATCCCAGGGATCCCAGTTTCAATCCAGCGGGGATGGCTCTGTCGGCCCAGCCTTTCAGCTCTTGGGTCAAGCCCTGCAAAGAACGGTCGGTGCCCAGCAGCTCTTGGTTTAAGCAAACCAACTCCTGCAAATCCAGCTCCTGACAGCTGGCCCAATCTTCCGCCAGCAAGTTAATCGGCTGCGGCTGAGCCTGAAGCAACTGATGAGAGGCCAACTCCAGCTCTACATTCAAAAGCACCTGCTCCAACCGCTCTACCCGCTCCTGCATTTGCGCCAGCAGGGCTGCCAACTGCTGACAGCAATGGTGAACCCGCTGAGCATAGACCTTGAGCGGCAGGGTCAGCGGCAGCAACGACTCAGACAACAGTTGAATCAGGTGCTGGGCTTCCAGTTCTTCCAGTTGCAGGTCTTGCCAAATGGCGTGGTAAAGATGGAGCGAAAGACGACAGGTTTCCAGGCGCTGGTAGCAGGGCTGTAATACAGAACCGCGCAGCTCCTGCAGATAGTCGGCCCACAGTTGCCCAGCCTCTACTACCCAACCTGTCTGGAAAAAACTCCACCCCTGGGCCAACAGCCAACTGATCAACAGGCCCGCCAACAATTGGTTTTTTTGTCGCAACAGGAAAGGCGAAAGGTGCTCTCCCCAAACGGCTAACCCCAGCCAGATCAGGGCAGCCAAAGTCAAATGGGGCAAGCTGATCATCTCGGCCAACAGCTGGGCAGACCAGCGCTGGCGCAGCATCCAGATCACCCCGGCGCCCAAGCTGTACAGCCCTCCCCCCAACAGCGGGATCAACACCAGCCACAGGGGTTGTCCCCTCCACAGGTGCGATAGTGACCCATCTTCGCCCAGCGCATCCCAACTGAGCAAGTACAAAGCCAGCAGAGCCAAAACCACGACCCAGCCCTGCTGTCGCTTGAGACGGCGGGCTAGAAGACGACGGCGGCGGCGCAGATAGGTTTGAAAGGACTCGGCAACAATCGACATAAAAAAATGGCACTGCGGATCCCTACCAATACCCCCACCGGCCTGGAGCGCTCCTTCACGATCATAAGTCTTAACTTTGCTAGGCCATCTGGCTTCTGTATTGCGTTGTTGGCGGGAGTCATGCCCAGCCGGTGGCCAGCTTTTTCAGGGGCTCATCAGGCGGTTTTTCGGCGAGACTCCTCCGAGAAGCGCTGTTTTCTCGGCAAGCCTGACAGAGGCTTTTTAGAGCAGGCAGCCGCGTGCAAGCTCTCCACCCCTGTTACCATGGAAGAGCCCTTAATGTTTCTTTCGTATCCATCGTATCCATAGCCAAGCTAGTCTCTTGGACCGGCTTTTTTATTGTGCACTGTGCCAGGTTTTGTGATCCCTTCTGCATCTCCTCCCAGTTCCGGCCTTTCCCCCCTCGAAGTGCAGCGCCAGATGATCGTCATTCTCGATTTTGGATCCCAGTACTCTGAGCTGATTGCCCGCCGCATTCGCGAAACCCACGTCTATTCGGAAATCCTTTCCTATCGCACCACTGCTGAGCAACTGCGGCAATTGCGACCGCAAGGCATCATCCTCTCCGGGGGCCCCAACTCGGTGTATGAGCCAGCCGCTCCGGTGTGTGACCCCGAGATTTGGAACCTAGGGATCCCGGTTCTGGGGGTGTGCTACGGCATGCAACTCATGGTGCAGCAGTTGGGGGGCAAGGTGGAAGCAGCCCAGAAGGGGGAATATGGCCGTGCCGCTCTGCACATTTTGGATCCCACCGACCTGCTCACCAACCTGCCGGAAAACAGCATCATGTGGATGAGCCACGGGGATTCGGTTACCGAACTGCCGCCGGGCTTTCACACCTTGGCCTCTACCGACAACACCCCCTGTGCCGCCATTGCCGATCCAAGGCGTCGTCTCTACGGGGTGCAATTTCATCCGGAGGTGGCCCACTCAGAGGCTGGCGCCTTTCTCATCCGCAACTTTGTCTATCACATCTGCGGTTGCGAGCCCACCTGGACAACGGCAGCTTTTCTGGAGGAAGCCATTCGAGAGGTACGTGCCCGTGTGGGCAATAAGAAGGTGCTGTTGGCCCTCTCGGGGGGGGTAGACAGCTCTACTTTGGCTTTTCTGCTGCACAAGGCCATCGGCGACCAGCTCACCTGCGTGTTCATCGACCAAGGGTTTATGCGCAAGGAAGAGCCCCAGCGGCTGCTGCGCCTTTTCCAAGAGCAATTTCACATTCCCGTCCACTACGTGGATGGCCAGGAGCGGTTTCTCCGGCAGTTGCAGGGGGTTACCGATCCCGAAGAAAAACGCAAACGAATTGGGGCAGAGTTTATTCGCGTGTTTGAGGAAGAATCCCAGCGGCTGGGTCCTTTTGAGTACTTAGCCCAAGGCACTCTCTACCCAGACGTGATCGAGTCTGCCAATACCCATGTGGATCCGGTTACTGGAGAACGCATTGCCGTCAAGATCAAAAGCCATCACAATGTCGGCGGCCTGCCCGAAAATCTGCGCTTTAAGCTGGTAGAGCCTTTGCGCAAGCTCTTCAAAGACGAGGTGCGGCAACTGGCCCGCTCTTTGGGGCTGCCGGAAGAGATTGTGGGCCGCCATCCTTTTCCCGGGCCGGGGCTGGCCATCCGCATTGTAGGCGAGGTTACCAAAGAACGGCTGGAAACCCTGCGAGAAGCGGACATGATCGTGCGGCAGGAGATCAACCGCTCCGGCTACTATCCCAAACTTTGGCAAGCCTTTGCCGTGCTGCTGCCAGAGGTGCGGTCGGTGGGGGTGATGGGGGATAAGCGCACCTATGCCTGCCCGGTGGTGGTGCGGCTGGTTACCAGCGAAGACGGTATGACCGCCGATTGGGCGCGAGTTCCCTACGACCTCTTGGCCACCATTTCCAACCGCATCGTCAACGAGGTGCCCGGCATCAACCGCGTGGTTTACGACATCACCTCCAAGCCCCCTGGCACCATCGAGTGGGAGTAGGCGGGATCCCTTGCGTCTGGCCTCGATTCCCGGCTGGATCGATGGCTACCTATGGCCAGCTTCCGGCAGGGAATAGGAAGGGCTTGAGCTGAAGGGCTGAGCGGCTTGGACTTCCATTCGGGCCAAAGTCGTAGCGGCATCCGCCAGTTGCAGAGCAAGGTTGGCACGGCTAATCGGATCCCGGGCATTCCAGAGATCCTGTCCCAAACAGAACACCCGATAGCGAAAGGCTTTGATCGAGCGCGATGGGATGACCTTGACAGTCATGGCTACAACCTCTTCTCCACAGAGACGTGAATAGTCAGCAGAACCCGCTCGGGCTCAAGGTAAACAAATGTTACCAAAACAACCTCGTCCTCAGAGGCAATACTGACCGGGCAGGTGGCTTTCGGGGGCTCCACCCGTTCATGCCGTACCCCCACAGTGTATTCTCCAACCGGCAGGTCATCAAATCCAGCGTCTGCATAGATCAACTCAATGGTTTCTTCTGCAATCAACTGCCCCTGTCGCTCCAGGAAACTGAGAAAAGGGATCCCATCGATAGAGGTGAGCGCGTTGTTGGCCTGATTGCGGATCATCACAAAGATGTCGGACATGGAGAGTGGGCCATCACCTCAGGGCTTCATGATCGAGGCTGCTGGAACATTGCCCGACTGTTTTGAGCCTGGACTGCCGCCAATCCCTGATTCAGCGACCAAACCCTTGACCCCGCGTGGCCGGGCGGGCAAGACAGGCTTGGAGTTTTTTCCGCAGCTGGGCTGTATCGAGGCGCTGACCGATGAGCACCAACTGGTTTTTGGGCTGGCGAGGCCACTCATCGCTGCTGAGGGTATAGCGCCGACCGCTGAGGTGAAAGATATGTCGCTCTGGGCTTTCCTCGAACCACAACACCCCTTTGGCACGAAAGACTGCATCGGGCAACTCGTTGAGAAAATTTTGGAAAGCATCCAAAGAGAAGGGCTGATCGCTCTCAAAGGCTAGGGAGTTAAAGCCGTCAGCCTCGATGTGGCTGTGATGGGAGTGGTGGTGGTCATGATCGTGCTCATGGTCATGGTGGTCGTGACTGTCGTGATCATGGGCTTCTTCTTGGGGCAAGGAACTGGCCTGAAACAAATCGGTATCCAAGATTAGCTCCAGGGGGACTGCGCTGTTGACGGTGCGCAAAATGCGGGCATCTTCTTTGATCTCGCGGATGCGTTTTTCCAGACGCTCGATCTCGGCTTCCTCGACCAAATCGATTTTGTTGAGGAGAATCACATCTCCATAGGCAATTTGGCTATAGGCCACGTCGCTGTTGAACAGATCGGGGGCAAAGTTGGTGGCATCTACCAGGGTGATGATTGAGTCCAGCCGCGTCAGATCTCGCAATTCTGGCCCCAAAAAGGTGAGGGCAACCGGCAAGGGATCCGCCAATCCCGTAGTCTCCACCACCAGGTAGTCGATCTTGTCGGAACGTTCCATCAACCGCAACACGCTTTCGGCGATGTCGTCCCGGATGGTGCAGCAGATGCAGCCGTTGTTCAGCTCCACCAAGTCTTCTTCGCTGGAGACGATCAGTTCCGCATCGATGCTGATCTCGCCGAATTCGTTGACCAGCACCGCTGTGCGCATCCCTTTCTGGTTGTTGAGGATGTGGTTGAGAAGGGTGGTTTTCCCACTGCCCAAAAAACCTGTGATGATGGTGACAGGTAAGCCTCGCTTAGGCACTTCGATGGTTGCGGTCATAGAGTGGCAGCGATCCGATATAGAGGGAACTCTTCCACTTTATCCTCTTGTCCTCATTGCCCTAGCTGTCTGAAGCCGATTAAACCCTTCAGATGCGATCA
Organism: Synechococcus sp. R55.4; assembly: GCF_047461935.1. Classification (NCBI taxonomy): domain Bacteria; kingdom Bacillati; phylum Cyanobacteriota; class Cyanophyceae; order Synechococcales; family Synechococcaceae; genus Synechococcus; species Synechococcus sp. R55.4. The sequence goes on from NZ_JANSIF010000029.1 coordinate 18,145, forward strand.
GTAGAGCCTTTGCGCCTCGGCATTGGCGGCGTCGCCAGTGTGGCCCTGGCTCTCCCAACTCGGCGGCCTCTCTCTTTCTGGCTTACTCTTCAGGGTCAGATTGCTTCCTCTAATCCCCTGGCCCTGAAAGTAGGGTTATTTCGATTCAAACTGGGACAATGCACCCAACACCTAAAACGTTGAACGCAGGGGGCCAGAGAGCTGTTCTCAGTGGCCCACGGGTCTCACCCTAACCTGAAGTGACTATCGATAACATCCCTAGGTAGACTATAGTGCTGACCCACCCCAGCTTGGCCTGTCGGGATGCCTACCTGTCCTGGGTTACTTCCACCTGGTTGCCCGGCTCTAGGCTGACGCGGAACTGTTGGGCGCCTGTTGGCAAGGGATCCGGCGGTAGCTCCGGCAGGTTGGCAAAGGGGGTTTCGGCTCGGCGCTCTCGGGCAAGCTCATTCTCCGGCTCGGCGGCCAGGGGGGATCCCGTCTCATCTACAGTTACTCGATAGGCCAAGCTCTCCGGCAAATCGGGGGGAGACTGCCACTGCTCTGCCAAAATGTCTCGCAGACGGGAAAGGGGATCCGCCCCTGCTGCCTCTCTTCCCGCTGTTGGGTCAGATTCTTGGAGGGATGTGGCCAAAGGCTGCGATTGACCCGTCAAGGCAGGGATGGTGAGCTGCTCTTGCGGGGAAGGGGAAGCTGTGGGATCCCTAGGGGGGCGACTGGCCCAGATCCCAACACCGGCCACAACTGCGATCCCTCCCACCAGCAGGGCCGCGATCCCGGTGGGCTGTCGATACCAAGCCCGCGCCACCGGAGTTCCCAGATTGGCCAGTTGGGGAATGTCATCCGCCACCTGGGAGAGGTTCTCCAGCAGGTCGTACAACTGCGTCATCGACAAATCCACCTGCGCGATGCGATCTTCCCCTTGGCGCACCGTGAGACGATGAAAAATAAAATCAAGCGGACGGATGGCCACGGTACCGCTGAAGGTTCCCTTGGGTTCCCCACTCAAGTGGGATCCCACGTAGCGGTCGATTACGGTGATCAAATCGTTGAGCCAAACGTTATCGCCGTGTAAAGTTTTGACTGTCTCCCCCTGGCGGATTTCCAACTGACACTCGAAGCTGCGCTGGATGGCTTGCAGCGGCGGCGTTGCAGAGGAGTCTGAAGAATTGGAATCGGCAGGGGCTTCTCCCCGTACAGTCAGCGTAGAAGTGGGTTGTTGATAGGTGTGGCTAATCAGGGTGAGGCTGGGCATGGCAACTGCGGGCGAACAACACGGGTAGAGGGCTACAGAGGCGATAACAGAGGTGATAATTGACGAACCTGCCTCAAGAAGAGGGTGAGGTATCGGGGCCGGAGCTGTGGGCTACCCCCTCTTCTTCCAGATCGCTGCCGGCAGGCAAATCCATCTCAGGACGGCTGAGCAAGGCTTTCCACAGGCGCTGAGCGCCTTTCGGGCTACTGTAGAACATCAGCTCAATCAAGATGCGCAGGGCCAGCTCGGTGAGGCTATTCTCATCGCGCACGTCCCCATCCACCATGCGGCTGCGGTAGTGAGAGAGGAATTCATCCAAGTAATCTCCCACCAGCGGCTGACGGAAGGGGCTGAGCTCTTGATCGACAGCGGCTTCCAGTTGCTCCAAGGTGCTGCGGATACGGGCTTGTTGCTGAGCAGCCAGATAGGCAATCACCATCACCAGGGCGCGGGCCTCTTCGATATCGACCTTTTTGCGCCCACCGCTGCTGCGGCGCAAGGGGTTAGCATTGCGCAGTCGCCAGAGGGTCACCCGGTCGCCAATCTGCTCTTCCAAGTTGAGGGCTTTGGCTGCGGCCAGAACCGCTTCGGAACTTTCTCCGCTCAGGGACTCCAACCCCAGCAGTAGCAAGTCCAACTGGGCTTTGATGGTACCGGTGGCTGTGTTCAGGCCAACGGGCCGACTGTCTAACTGAATGTGCTTGTGTTCCACCGTCACGCCGTCAATGGGAGCTTTGGGTTTTGACGAAACTCTATGATCTCTTGTCCGAGCCAAACCTGCAACCTACCCCCCCGCGCTTGCAGGAAAAAAAGACTTTCTGGCCTTTGCTCTGGGCAAGGGCTTGGCTAACGGGATCCGACAGGCAGGGACTTATGTCTTTGTCGATCTGGAGAATCCTGTTGGCCAGCCCTATCTGGATGCCGAGGTGATTGCGGCGCTGGAATCGATTGCCGAAACCTTGAAGCTCTTTGGCAGCTACCCTGTGCATGACCCCTGCAAACAAGGTGCCCTATCCCAAACAGCAGGATCCCTGTCCTCTGAGGGGAAAGCGCGTCCAACGTAGAATCGAAATGACCAAGGACTGCTGTCTTGAGCGCTCAGGCAGACCAGGATCACTTCACAGGGCTCGGTAGCTTTGCCAAGCTTGCCAAAAAATGTAGAGAGAAAGGATGGTCAGAAAGCCCCGAAACAGCAGTCCGACGGTTTCATCGGGCAATTTGGGCAGGGTGCGTGTGCTGATCTGTACACCGATTAACCCCCCTGTCCCCAAGATCAAACCAGGGATCCAGAGCACATTTTGGTGGATAGTGCCGTCCCCCAACCCCAGGCCATTCCAGATCCAATCGCTGAGGCCCGCATGGCTGGCGGTGGCAGCAACTGCTGTGATTACAATGGCCCCCAGACTGGTCTGAATCGCCACTTTGATCGTCTCTTTCAGCAGCAGGATCTGCATTGGCACCAGGATCACCCCACCGCCGATGCCAAACAGCCCGGCCAACAAACCGGCAGCGCCACCGGTCAGGGCGCGGGCTAACCAGGGAGACATCTGTCCTGAGGACTTCGCACCACTGTCGCGAACAGCAGCAGGCGGGAACTCTGTCTCCAGGGCTTGGGTGGCCACCTTTTTGCGCAGCTCCACCAGATAAGTGTTGGCCAGCAGCAACACCCCGAAGGCTGTCAACAGCAGGTAGCTGGGAAGGCGACTGGCGATGATCGCCCCCACTTGGGCCGTAAGCAATGCGGGGATCCCCAGCAGGATCACCCGTTTCAGATCCAGCATGCCCATCCGCCAGTTTTGGATGCTGCCTGCAATCGAGGTCATAACGATGGAAAGGTTGCTGGTGGCTGCAGCTTGAACCGGTGGGATCCCCAAGCTGACCTGTAAGGGCACCAGGATCACGCCACCGCCAATGCCCAGCACCCCGGCCAGGATCCCTGCCACCAGGCCGCCAATTGCCAAGGCCAACTCCATCCCCTACCACTCCCCACCGCTGCTCTATCTTGCTGGCCAAAAAGCCGCCATCATCGTAACATTCTCCAGTCCTGGCAAGACTAGCAGGGATACATCGGTCGAGAAGCCTTGGGTGTGGGGTTGAAAAGAGGCGCATCATAATAATGTTGGACAGTCGTACTGATCTGGTGCGGATCGCGCTAGCGCGCCAACTTCTCCACAAGCAGGGAAGCCTTCATGGTTGCCATTCATCCGGCAAATGATCTAGGTGCTCTGAAAAATCCGGGTTCTACGGCAGAAGGATCCCAGCCCGCTTGGTGGCCTCAATCTGGGCAGCAACAGGGAACTGTGGCCCCTTTGCAACCGTTGGGGCTGGTCGCTTTGGAAGGTTTGGCCACCTGGGGAGATTGCCTACTCGGCTTGGATCGGGTGAGGGGCTATTTGGTGGAAATTCAAGAGCACAACACCCTGCTGCTCAATCCCCATCATGTCCATTCTTTCCAAGGCGCTTACGGTTTGTGGGTAGAGTCAGAAGGGGATCAAGCGTGGATTTGGCTCAGTCGGGAGCAAGAGGGGCAAATCTTGCGCATTCCCATGGCCGCTCTGCAGGAACCGGGATCCCTGGAAGCCTTTCCAGTGTGTAGCTGCCCCTGCCCCATCGAAGGGATCGCCCTCTGGATCGATCCCCACACGGGAAACTGCTACCTCTATGCCACCTGCTACAAACGGGGAAAAATCCTGCAACTGGATCCCAGCCGTGGCCTTATTGTGCAGGAGATGCCTGCCCCTGGGGTTGGCCGAGAACAGATTGCGGTGCAGGGAGACTACCTCTGGGTGAGCGATCGGGTGGAAGAGACGATCTACGTGCTGGAGCGCCAGACCGGGCGAGAACTGGCCCGCATCCTCACCCCTTCTCCTGGGCCGACAGGCTTGGCCTACTGGCGGGGGCAGCTCTGGGTAGCCTACGCCCACGAAGAAGCCTACATCCACGACAACCCCAACGCTCCAGATCCCTTGTCGGTGGCCCTGCGCGATAAAACCTGGGTGGCCCCCCTACGCCTGCGGCCTTTGGATCCCCCTAGCTCCCCCGACCCCTCTGGCGGCAGTGGAACCGAGGCCGAGGATTCCCCCATTGCCTGTCCGGTAGTTTTTCAGCCCCAGTGTCTGGGGGAACGCGCCACCTACACCCTCTCCCACGGCTATCGGGTGGAGCTGACCTATGTGGAAGAAATTGCCCAAGAAGAGCCGCGCTTCCTGCCCGATTTGGTCTGGCGAATTGCCTTGCCCTGCAACAGCCTTCGCCAACGGGTGCGCAGCCTGCACTGGGTAGGTCTGCCGTTTGAAGTGGAAGAGCAATCTGGCCAACAGGTGGCGGTGTTTTCGCTGGGATCCCTGGGGGCCCATGAGGTGCGCTTGTTTGGCTGGCGGGCGGTGCTGGATCTCTACAGTATCAAGTACTGCATCGATCCACTGGATGTAGAGGCTGCCGTTTTGCCCAGGGAGCTGCGGGATCGCTACTTGGTGGACGATGACTACCTGGCCATGGACACCTCGATTGTCCGAGAGGCAGCGCGGCTGGCCGTTGGCAGCGAGACCAACTTGCTGCGCAAAATGCTCAATATCCGGGCCTATGTTTACGACAAGCTCTCCTACCGGGTCACCTCTCGCATTGATCCGCCGGATGAGGTTTTGCGGCGTGGCTCCGGTTCTTGTGGCGAATATGTGGGGGTGCTGTTGGCTTTGGCCCGCCTCAATGGGATCCCTTGCCGCACGGTGGGGCGCTACAAATGTCCTCCCCATCCAGAACTGAAAGGGATCCCGCTGTTTCCCCAGTACAACCACGTGTGGATTGAGTTTTATCTGCCCGGCTGGGGTTGGGTGCCGATGGAGTCGAACCCCGACGATCGGGGGGAGCGCCCCTATTCGCAGCGCTACTTCATGGGCCTGCCCTGGACCCATGCCGAGATCGCCAAAGGGATCCCTTTCGAGACGATCAACACCGACCAAGCCTCAATTGGGGAGCTGGCCATTAACCATGTGCAGTTTCGCATCTTAGAAGAAATTTGAAAGGCGAATAGAGTGAGAAAACGGGCCTGAGATTGGCCAACACTGCTCCGGGAGTGATTTTTGCCGAAGATAACAATGTGGCTCCTGATGTGGTGTGGGTAAGCCGCTCTCGACTGAGAACAGCGTTAGGGGCGGATGGCAAACTCCACAGTGCCCCAGAATCGGCGGTAGAAGTGCTGAGCCCTGGAGCTCGCAATATTGGCCAAGATAAGCAAACTAAGCTCAAGCTCTACAGTCGGCTTGGGCTACAGGAGTATTGAGTGGTGGACTGGCAACAGCAACAAGTGGAAGTCTACCGGCGTCAGCAAAGGCAGTTGGTGTTGATCAAAACTTGCTTGGGAAAGATGAATTGGACTCGCCGTTGCTGCCGGGGCTTGCGTGCCCGATTTCACAGCTGTGGATGCCACCTCTTGCCTGAGTCTGGTGGGAGCCCCATTGCTCGCTCGAAAAGCTGCCACCCGAATGGGGAGCTGTCAATAGAGCTGCACTCCGCGGGCGCGAATGTCGCTTTTTCTTCCCCAGCCTGATGCTGGAATGGCTATGGGCCAACAACAGGGCTCTGCCCCCATCTGGGGCTTGCGTTAAAGACTAGGATAGGAGACTACGGCGGGGCTTGGCTTCGCTCCAGGCACATCCATCCAAAGCAATCCGCTCTACCTCCGAGGCCAGCCTCAATGCTTTCAGGGCCTGTTCCCCACCCACAGAAGGTTGGTTGCCCCCCCGCACGCAATTGATGAAGTGCTCCAGTTCGGCATGCAGCTTGTCGATATTGTCGGTGTGGACTTTCTCAATCAAACAATCCCGCTGGTAGGGCATTTGGCCGTAGTCGCTGGTGCTGCCGACGGATCCCTGGCGGTACACCGAGATCTCATTGTGGAGAAAATCTGCTTCTACCAAGGCATTCTTGCAGTGGACGGCAATTTTGCGCACCTTGCGGTGGGTGACCTTGCTGGCGGTGAGGGTGGCGATGGCACCGTTGGCAAAAGTGAGAGTAGCCGTGACATAGTCCAGGTAGCCCAGCTTGGAGATGCGGTTGCCGCTGGCGGTAATCTGGGTCACGGGAGATGGGATCAGCTCCAGCAACAGATCGATGTCGTGGATCATCAAGTCGAATACCACCGACACATCGCTGGCGCGGTCGGAATAGGGGCTGAGACGGTGAGCCTCGAAAGCCAGAGGTTCTTCACTTTGCAAGACTTGGCCCAGCTTTTGGAAAACAGGGCTGAAGCGCTCGATGTGCCCCACCTGCAAAATACAATTGCAATCGGCAGCTCGGTTCACCAGCGATTCTGCTTCGCTGATGCTGGCAGCGATGGGCTTTTCGATCAGCACATGTACCCCGGCCTCCAGGCAGGCCATACCCACCTCGTGGTGCAGAACCGTCGGCACGGCAATGGCCACGGCAGCTACATGGGGCAGCAGATCGCGGTAGTCCTCATAGAAATGAACGCGGTGGCGGCTGGCCACATCCAATCCCCGTTCCACGTTGATATCCGCTACCCCCACGACCCGCACATCCTTCATCAGGCTGAAAACGCGGGTGTGGTGCTGGCCCATGTTGCCTACCCCGATCACCCCAACCGGGACAGCTTGCTCTGAATAAGCCAGTGGACGGCGGGGAGAGTTGGCAGAACTCGGGCAAGATCGGGCCATGACGTTTCCACTACCTCCACCACAAGGGTTTCGCGAACCTCGCTCCATCTTTCGGTAACGGAGCGCCGCATTTCACGAAACAAACTTCACAAAGCTTACCATGCCTCCCTTAGATCCAGTTCAAGCCGGGGATGGGCGGCAGGTGCAGCGGGGGCTGTTGGCAGGATTGGGGGCTGAAACAGAACAGCGGCACCGGGCTAGAGCGAAACCACATGCGGGCGTAGAATCCGCTTGGACTGAGGGGCAGGCCAAGCCAAACGGGGAAAAAGAAGACAAAGGACGCCAAAACCAAGGCCACCGCCGTGATGCTCGCCCCGCGCCAAAAGCGGCGATAGCTCTGCCAGCCCAGCAGCACCAACCAAGCCAGGGCTAGGGTGCTAAACGCCAGAGCGCTCATGTAGTGGTAGATAAAAACGCAGCGGCTGACCCTAAACCAAGGCAGGTAATTGGCCGCATAGCCAATCAAAATGAAGGCTTCGAGACCGTGAAAGTGGCGGATCCCTCGCCAGACAAGCACCAAGATGGATCCCGTCCCCAGCCACCACAGCCAAGGATTGCCCAAGCCATGAACAGCTTGCCAGAGGTTGCCCTGACTGCCGAAGTAGTAGGCCACGGGGCGGCCCAGAATTGGCCAGGACCAAGCTCCTGCCGAGGCCAAGGGCGTAGTCAGCCAAGGACGCAAAGCCGGGAACCAAGCCACCAGGGATCGCAAGCTGGTGGAGCAGTAGGGGTGAACAGGCGTCTCTTCGTTCACCACCAGGTGGGCTGCCATGTGGCCGCCGTAGATGGATTGGTTGATGAGCACCAGGGATCGGAAATAATTCTGGATGCCCGTCCAGCTCCAATCCAGAGTTAGTCCCTGTTGGGGATTCAGCTGCAGGTGCGGGATCCACTGAATGGCATAAAAGGCCAGCGGAGCGAGGACGAAGCAGAACGCATAGTGCCACCAGCGCAGATGACGAATCTGGATCAAAATGCCCAACCGTGGGATCCACTGCGGGCGCAGCCAGACCACCCCCCAGACGAGGATCCCCAACAGAGCAAACATGAAGGTAAACCAGAGGCCATTCCACTTCACCGAAGCTGCCGCCCCCAACAGGATCCCGGAGCAAGCAAAGTGAGCAGCCCGTCGCCAACCTTGGTCTTCTAGACCTCTCAGCAACAGAATGGTCGCTGCCAGCCCAAAGGCTACCAGATACACGTTGATCAGGCCAAAGCGGGATTCCACCAGAAACACCCCATCGGTCAGCAGCAAAACCCCGCTCAACAGAGCAAAGCCCACGTGGTAGGTGAGGCGGTAGGCTAAACCGGTCAGCAACAGCGGGATCAGGGATCCGCAAAAAGCAGTGGCGAAGCGGAATCCCCACTCGTTGCGGCCAAACACCTGAATGCTAAGGGCAATGAAGTACTTGCCCAAGGGAGGATGCACATCGTAAAAAGGCTTGCCATCCAGGTAGTTCTGGGCAAACTCCGGGAAGTACACCTCATCGAACACAGGTGCCGGGAACTCGTCCAGCCGCCACAGGCGCAACCCCAGACCCACCAGAAAGATCCCCAGCGCTCCCCATACCAGCCACTGTCGGGATCCCACAGCACTGTGCGGGGATCCGAGGATGGGCACAGCTAGCAGCAAGCTGCCCTGAGACCGCTCCGGCCCGGGGTCAATGGGGGTTGGCTCTCCAGTCATGGATAGGGCACTCTCAACACTCCGGCGAGGATCCCTAGGGATCCCCAGTGTTACTTTAGCCGACCGTGAAAGTCTAAGCGATTCCAAAGCAAACCACTGCTAGACTGTAGAATTGAATACAAAGTTGGCCAACTTCTGGCCAGTACCCTGTCTGCGCTGGCGCTCCTGAGAGCGGGCGTTTGACGTTCGGTCATCTCAGTGGGGAGGAGACACCGTGGCGACTGGTGGATATGCGTTGGTGGACAGCCTGCACCGGCATGGGGTGCAACACATCTTTGGCTATCCGGGGGGAGCCATCCTCCCCATCTACGACGAGCTGTACAAAGCCGAGTCTCAGGGGCTGCTCAAACATTACCTGGTACGCCACGAACAAGCGGCTGCCCACGCCGCCGACGGATATGCTCGCGCCACTGGCAAGGTGGGGGTGTGTTTTGCTACCTCTGGCCCAGGGGCGACCAACCTGGTGACGGGCATTGCCAACGCCATGATGGACTCTGTACCGATGGTGGTCATCACTGGGCAGGTACCTCGCCATCTGATTGGCACCGACGGCTTCCAGGAGACGGACATCTTTGGCATCACCCTGCCCATTGTGAAGCACTCCTACGTGGTACGGGATCCGCGCCAAATGTCTCGGATCGTGGCAGAGGCTTTTCACATTGCCAGGACAGGGCGGCCCGGGCCGGTGCTGATCGACATCCCCAAAGATGTGGGCCTAGAAGAGTTTGACTATCAACCTGTCAGCGAGATCAACATCCCCGGCTACAAGCCCACCGTGCGAGGCAACCCACGGCAAATCCATGCGGCGGCCAAGCTGATCCTGCAGGCCAAACGGCCCTTGCTGTATGTGGGAGGTGGGGCGATCATCTCCGGTGCCCACGCCGAAATTGCCGAGCTGGCCCACACCTATCGGATCCCGGTGACCACCACCCTCATGGGCAAAGGGGCTTTCGATGAGAACGATCCCCTGTCGGTGGGGATGCTGGGCATGCACGGCACGGCCTATGCCAACTTCGCCGTCACCGAGTGCGACCTGCTCATTGCGGTGGGAGCCCGCTTCGACGACCGCGTAACCGGCAAGCTAGATGAATTTGCCAAGCACGCCAAAGTCATTCACATCGACATCGACCCAGCCGAGGTGGGCAAAAACCGTGCGCCCGATGTGCCGATTGTAGGGGATGTGCGCACTGTTCTGGTGGAGATGCTGGCTCAACTGAGCAAAATGCCTTCTACTCCAGGCCTAACTCAGGCTTGGCTGGATCGGATCGAGCGCTGGAAGCGGGACTATCCCCTGCAGGTGCCCAGCTACGAAGGCGTGATTGCCCCTCAACAGGTGATCGATGCCTTTCGTCGTCATGCTCCCCACGCCTACTACACCACCGATGTTGGCCAGCATCAGATGTGGGCGGCGCAGTTTCTGCGCAACGGGCCGCGCCAATGGATCTCCAGTTCTGGGCTGGGCACCATGGGCTACGGGTTCCCCGCGGCGATGGGAGTCAAGGTAGCCCTGCCTCACGAAGAAGTCATCTGCATCAGTGGCGATGCCAGCTTCCAGATGAACATGCAAGAGCTGGGCACAGTGGCTCAGTACGGCATTGCCACCAAAGTGGCCATCATCAACAACGGCTGGCAGGGCATGGTGCGGCAGTGGCAGCAGGCCTTCCACGGCGAGCGCTACTCCCACTCGGATATGTCTCCCGGAATGCCGGATTTTGTCAAGCTAGCCGAGGCTTTTGGGGTAAAAGGGATCCGCGTCGATCACCCCGATCAACTGGAAGATGCCATCCAGGAGATCCTCAAGCACGAGGGGCCGGTAGTGGCCGACTTTGTGGTCAAGCGGGACGAAAACTGCTACCCGATGGTGCCTGCCGGCAAAGCCAATTATCAGATGATCGGGCTGCCGGAGAAGCGGCAACTGGAACAAGCCGCCGAGCTGATCTACTGCCCCAATTGCGGCACCAAAAACCCCACCCTGCACAAGTTTTGCGCCGAGTGCGGCACCAAGCTTTAGAATCGGTGGCCTGGCCATCCGGCTAGGAAAGGTGGGCCCCAGCAGCAGGGAGTCTTCGGGGATATCGGGGCTACTGAACAAGCCAGATTAAAACGCTCCCTGAGCGCTCTGCGAGGCCAACACGAGCGACTCCTGCCCCTTTCCCAAAAGGAGAGGAAGGTTGGGATCAGCGCAACGAACGGAGGATCCCTCCTGCCCTGGGGTAGTTCGATCCCCTCAAGGAGGGTAGCCGGAAACTTCTGCCTCTGGTGTCTCTGGCGGTCGGAAGCAGGCACCCTCCAGACCTGCCCAACCGGCTTAGAGGGGTCGGTAAACCCGGTAGTTGAGATTGGGGAAGATGTTGTCCATGTATTCCACCTTGGCCAGCCACTGCTCCTCTTCAGGGGTGGCTTTTTCTCGCCGAAACTGACCCTCTTTGATCTTCTCGTAGAGGTGGTTGAAGCGCAGCAGATGAGACTTGGTGCGGCGCACTGCATAGGGAACCATCGTCCCTGTGCGCATGATAAAAGCCCAGTCAGACGATTGAGCCAGCAGCAATTCTCGCGCCGCCTGGTTCAAGGCCCGCCATTCTAGGTCATCGGCAGGCTCGCGACGGCTCAGCTCGATCATCCGCTCGGTGGCCTTGTGCAAATGGGGATAAATCCAAGCGTTGCTGGGGTTCAGCCAGTATTCGTGGAAGCCGCGCGCCCCCCAACTGGACTGGGCAGGTTTGCACACCTGCTGGGTGGGGTTCTCCCGCAGGTACTCCGCCAGGTGAGTCATGCGGTAGGTGTTTTGGTCGAAGTAGCTCTTGCGGATGAGAAAATCCAAAAACCAAGGGCCCTCGTACCACCAGTGGCCGAACAACTCCGCATCGTAGGGGGCCACCACCAGCGGCGGGCGGCCCATGACGCTGTACAAATATTCGATTTGCCGCTGGCGGTTGAACATAAAGTTGCCCGCATGCTCTGCCGCTTTCTCCCGCGCCCAATAGGGGTCGTAAAGCTGCTTTTGCCCCAGGTCCAGGTTGCGCCCGGTGATGCGGTGGTACTTGATGCCGGTGTTTTTCCGCTGGCCGTTGGGCATGATGTAAGGCTTGATGTACTCGTAGTCGGCCTCATACCCTAGGTCTTTGTAGAACTCGCGGTAAACCGGATCCCCTGGATAGCCCACCTCTGCCGACCACACCTGCTGCGAAGACTCGTGATCCCGCCCGAAAACGGCGACGCCGGTCTCGGTAAAAATAGGGGCGTACATGCCGTAACGAGGCCGGGGCTTGGCGTAGAGAAGACCATGGGCGTCGGTGATCATGTAGCGCAGGCCGGCATCGGCAATCATCCGCTCCAGCCCTTGGTAGTAGGCGCATTCCGGCAGCCAGATCCCCCGCGGCCATTGGCCAAAGTGCTCGTTGTAGTGCTCACAAGCTACAATCAACTGCGCCCAGACTGCCTGCGGGTACATCTGCATCAAGGGCAGGTAGCCGTGGGTAGCCCCACAGGTGATGATCTCCAGGTTGCCGCTGTCTTGAAACTGCTTAAAAGCTCGCACCAGATCCCGGTCGTAGCGCTCCCAGAGATCCCGCACCATGGCAAACTGCTTGATGTAGTGCTCCGCCAGGTAGCGAATGTGGCCGTTGGTGGCGTTTTTGTCGTACTCCAGCTGAGCCAGCTCTTCCAATTTGGTTAGGTAGTGGTCGTAGCGCTCCTGCAGCAAGGGATCCCGCAGCATCGACACCAAGGGCGGCGTCAGGGACATGGTGAAGCGAAAGTCGATGCCATCTCGCTGTAGCCCCTCGAACATGTGCAGCAGCGGCACATAGGTCTCCGTGATGGCTTCGTAGAGCCATTCTTCCTCCAGCACAAAGTCTTGCTCAGGGTGGCGCACAAACGGCAGGTGCGCGTGGAGTACCAAGGCGAGATAACCCATGGCAGCCGGGGATCCTTACAGACAGGGAAAGATAACGGAGCAGAATTACCCTTCTCAGCAGCAAATCTGTAGAGAAGGTTAAGCCCAAGATTGCTACCTATCGTCCAGCATTTCGTCCTTGGGGTCAAGAGCTGGGATCGCTGGGGATCGCTGTTGGGCTCAGCGGTGACGAATGAAGTCGTAGATCTCCAGATACTCCTTGCCAGGATAGTTCCAGGAGTAGTCGTAGCTCATGCCTTGAATCTGCAGTTGACGGAACTGGTCAGGAGCGGTGTACCAAAGGTCGATGGCCCGATCCAGAGCCGACTCCAAAGCAGCTGGATCTGTGTGATAAAAGACGTAGCCGTTGCGTTGCTCGGGCAATTTGTGGGGATCGTAGTCGCGGTCGAAGACGGTATCCACCAGGCCACCCACTCCTCTCACCACCGGAACTGTGCCATACTTCAAGCCAATCATCTGAGTGAGTCCACAGGGTTCGTAGTGGCTGGGCACTACGATGATGTCTGCCCCCGCATAGATAAGGTGGGAAAGTTCTTCGTTAAAGCCCAACTCAATGTGAACATCGGGGTTGTTGTTGAGGTAGCTTTTCTCGTGGGCAAACCAAGCGCCGATCCCTAGCTCCGTAGCGGATCCCAGCAGAACAAATTGGGCATTTTTGAACAGGGAGCGGTAGATGGCATGATGCACCAAATGCACGCCCTTTTGCTCGTCCAATCGCCCGATATAGGCCACGATAGGCTTGTCAACATCCTGCAGTAGCAGCCGATCCCGCAGAGCTTTTTTGTTTTTAGCTTTATTTTCCAGCGTTTGAGCAGTGTAGCGCACGGGGATAAAGCGGTCGATCTCCGGGTTCCAAATGTCGTAATCGATGCCATTCAAAACGCCGCGAAACTTGTGCCGGTGCAAGTAGAGGGTATGGCCAAGTCCATAGCCGTAGTCGCCAAATTGCACCTCCAGCGCGTGATTGGGAGAGACCGTAGTGACAAAGTTGGAAAAAACAATTCCCCCCTTCATAAAGTTGAGAGAAAAGGGGTTGAAGTTATCGCGCAAACGGTCGTAGTGGAAGTAGTAGGGTTCGCGGTTGAGGCCGGTAGCCCAAAGAATCTCTGGGCCGCCAAAGCCTTGGTGTTTGAAGTTGTGAATGGTGTAGCACACCCGCTGATTTGCCATGCCGTGGTACTTGTAGATCTCAAACAGCAGCACCGGTACCAACCCTGTCTGCCAGTCGTGGCAATGGATGATGTCGGGGCGCTTGTTGCTTTGTAGGAGAAACTCTAGAGCCGCCTTGCTGAAAAAAGCAAAACGCATGTTGTCATCCGGGCAGCCGTAATAACACCCGCGATTGAAGAAGTTATCGCCCGAGTGGGGCTCAATAAAAAAGCAAAGGCGGCCATGCACCCAGCCGCAGTACACCGAACAGTGGATGGCTCCCCCGTACCAGGGCACCCAGAGATCGCGATAGGCGTCGTGCAAACCCCAGATCTGGTCGTAGCGCATGGTGTCATACTTGGGCAAAACCAGCTCGACACAGTGCCCCCGCACTTCCAGCTCCCGGCTGAGGCCGTACACCACATCCCCCAGTCCCCCCGCCTTGATAACCGGGGCGCATTCAGACGCAATCTGCACGATGTACATTTCGAGACCTCCCGTAGCACCGCCTTAGCTTTCTTTACAAACGATAATCTTTTTGGCCTCGACAGAACATCCCTCCCAATGGCAAGGGATCCCCACAATTAGGGATCCTCACTTTAGATAACCTCTGGTCAGACTGGGTTCAGGCTCAAGCGGCGCCGTTTGCCGGGGAACCTGATCTACGGGAGCAGCCCTCTGGGCAATTATGGGCATTTCGATTCAAACTAGAAACGTTGAATGCACGGGGCCAGAAGGCTTTTCAAGGACTCCGTTCCGCTGGCGCGATCAGTAGCCCAGGCCTCTCACCCTAACCTGAAACGCGACTATGAACGGCTGATCCCGCTGGGGCGGTACCGTTCTTCGAGCCAAGTGCGCAGCTCATCTTCCGGGAAGGCGGCAGCCAAGGTGCCCGTTCTGGGATCGTGGGCATGCCAAAGAACATGGCCGGATGGATCCTGGCTTTACGGTAACTGCAGCCGGCTGCACCTCCCCTCGTCTCTTGCGAGCAGGCTTACTCTCTCCGGCTAGGGGTAGCCAGGGATCCTTCAAGGTCACGCGAACTCAATACCACTGCTGAGCGTAAAGGCGCTGCACCAAATAAAACACGAATAGGTTGACATCCACGCGCCGCTCGTCGATCATAAAAGACTCGATGGTGCTGGCCGGGGATCCTTCGGTGGTACAGCGGAAGAACTTGCGGCCATTCAAGGATCCCTCAGCAAACAGCACGCTAAATTGCTTCTTGCCTCCTGCAAACGCGCCGACCAGCGTCTTGCCTTCCAGGCGCAGCTCCAGATCGCTGACTCCGCGCTTTTGAAAAGCCGCAATGGCTGCCGGGATCACCTCTTCCGTGATCTGTTGCTCGAAGGGCTTTTCTTCCTTAGCAACTTTTTTCGCAGCGGCTTTGGGGGAATCCTCAGCAGCAGGCTTGGCAGCTTCAGCGGGTTTCTCGGCAGCAGCGGCCTCGGGGGTGGGTTCTCCAGACATGGGGAAACGCTCCGACAATCAGATGGGTAAAAGCCTTAGATGCAGAACAATCAAAAACTCTGTCCAGAACCGGCAAAGAGCTAGCCCTTGGGGATGTATTGGCCGACAATTTCTTCAGCAGGGATCTGGGGAAAGCCCATGCTGAAGTTGGGGGCACGCCCCTGCAGGTTATAGGCGATCTCCCCTTGCTTGAGCAGGGATCGGATGAAATGTTCCAGGTCAGACCCAATGCGGCGGATATTGTACTCGGTCAAGTCTCGCCCCCGGTATTCTTCCACCAACTCTTCGAAACGGGCATAGACCTTTTGCAGGGCAGCATCAGTCCAGACCAGCTCGTTGTCCGGATCCACATCGAGGGTAAACAGGTCGTCGCGGGGCACGAAGTTGTTGTCGGCAGTAACTTCACCGGCAAAGATATGGACGTGACGAGTGGTGCATTTCAGCATTGCAATGGCTCCGCTCCGGATCTAACCTGATAAACAGCGTATCACTACCTAGCGCTTGTGGGGGATCCGCTATTTGCCCTCGACTTGTTCCGGCCCTCTCTATGTCTGCTGTTAATGTCTGCTGTTATTCCCCAACTGGAACGCCTGCACATAGAGGTGACCAACGTTTGCAACTTTAAGTGCGAGTTTTGTCCAGATGGGATCATGCAACGGCGGCGGGGGCACATGGAGCCCGCTCTGCTGGAGCAGATTTTGGAGGAAGTAGCGGCAACAGGGCTGGCCCGCGTGATGGCTTTTCACCTGATGGGGGAGCCGCTGCTCTACCCATACCTTTTCGAGGGTATTCGCAGGGCCGCTGAGCTTGGCCTTCGCCTGCACCTGACCAGCAACGGCAGCACCTTTGCCCTCTGGCCGGAGCACATTGAAAAGCTGAACCGCAGCCCCTTTGCTAAGCTAACCATTTCCCTGCAAACTCCCGATCCAGTCACCTTCAGCATTCGCGGAGCACCTCCCCGCCTCACGCCGGAGCGCTACTTTGCTGGGATTACCCAATTTCTGCAGGTGCACTTGCGCTCCTCCAGCCCTACGCAGGTGCATCTCAAATTCCTGGATACTAGCCCCCACCCGTTTTTGGTGCCGCATAAGGCTCTTTCGGTGATCGATTCTGCACAGCAGATGCGCGCTCAGCTCTCGGCTTGGGCCAGACGAGCTTTGCAAGGGATCCCGGATGCACCGGCTCTCGATTGGGTAGAAGCCCAGATTGCTACTTACCGACCGGGCCGCTGGCAGCAGATCCGCATCCATCCCCGCTTGGTTTTGGAAACGTTTCCCTTGGACAGTTGGGGCAACGTGGAGACAGAACGGGTAATCCCAGCTCGCTGGGGATACTGCAATGGCGCTTCCGGTCAGGCGGGGATCCTCTACGACGGCACGGTGGTGCCCTGTTGCAAGGACTATGAAGGGCAAATCCCGCTGGGGCAAGTGACGCTGGGGGGATCCCTGGCCGAGATTTTGCGGGGCCAACCGGCCTGTGCGCTGCGGCGGGGGTTCAATCGTCTGCAGGTGAACCATCCCGTTTGCCAGCGCTGTATGGGTGGAGACACTTGCATCAAAGCCTTGGCCAGACAAGTGGGTTCCGTTGTCTACTTCAAGGTGTATCGGCCTTGGAAACAGAGGCTGGATCCCGGCTGGGGACAAGTGTAGACAGTTTCGGGAAAAGTCAACGCCCCACAGCAGCGGTTTCCCTGCCGTGGGCATAGCAACAACGTGACTTTCTTTCGTGATTTCTTCTAAGGGGCTCAAGCCTTGGGAGGGAGTTCCAAGGCCAGCGGCCCCAGCAAGCCCTTGCGGTAGTCGTTGAGAACTTGCCGTGCCGCCCGCTGGGGATCCCCTTGATACCGCCGCTCGGCCAACTCCTGCACTGCGGCACCACCGGGAGGGATCGGATCCGGCCAACCGTAGCGCTTTTGCAAGAGAGATCCGGCTTGGGGCTGCACCCTCAGCACTTGATCCAAAAAGTGGGCCGCCACCCGTTCGGGATCGTAGGCCGCTTCGCCGATGTCATCGCAGATGGCCAATAGAGAGGCCGCCTGTTGATCCGGCAGAGAGGGCGGTATGATGCCCGGCGAGTCCAACAGATCCAACTCTCCCCCCAGCCGCACCCACCGCAGTTGCCGCGTCACCCCAGGACGTGCTGCGCTCTCGGCTGCCCGCCGCCCCAACAGTCGATTCAGCAAAGCAGATTTGCCCACATTGGGAAAGCCCACCACCACCGCCCGAACGGCCCGCGGTCGCATTCCCCGCTGTTGACGCCGCATATTGACCGATTGCCCCAGTTGCAAGACCGCCTGCTTGAGGCGATTCACCCCTTCTCCTGAGCGGCCATTGGTGGGATAGACAGGGATCCCTTGCCGTAAAAAATACTCCTGCCAAGCTTTCAGATCCCCAGCCTCAATGCAGTCCGCCCTGTTCAGAGCCAGGAGGCGAGGTTTTTCCCCCAGCCACCGGCCCAGCTCAGGATGACGACTGGCCAACGGGATCCGCGCATCCAACACCTCGATGACCGCATCCACCCGCTGCAACTCTTCCCGCAACTGGCCAATTGCCTTGGCAATATGGCCGGGATACCACTGGATGGCCGGAGAACTCATGCCGCCAGAACCCTAGAAGTGGACAGCAGAAATCAACAGTGGGATCCAATCTAGCCCGATTCCCCAAAAGAGGCTCAACCTGCCCACCGAGGTAGCCAATAATACAATGTGGACGCGGCTGGGATCTTTATTTCATGGACAAGCTAATGTTAAGGCGTGTAACAGAGGGAAGGTTATGGTCAAGCGCGTGCGGTTGGATCCCATTGCCCAAGTGTCTGAAATCGCCACCAACAGCAATTTGCTCTCGGTACTGTTGCAGGAAGAGCTGAATGTGTTGAAAGAGTGCGGCGGGCGCGGCCTCTGTGCCACCTGCCATGTGTACGTTAAGGAAGGGATGGAGTCTTTGTCTCCGGTGAGCAAGCGGGAGCAGCGCACCCTGGAGGCGATCACCACCTGCAAGCCCAACTCCCGCCTGGCCTGCCAAGCGCGCGTGCTGGGGGAAGGGGTGGTGGTGGAATTGCCTGCCGGGATGTACATCAATGCTTTTCAGGATATCGAGGCGTTGATCGGTCGGCGGGCCGAACAGCCGCTTTTGCACCCTGTAACCGGCGCCATTTTGGTGCAGGAGGGTAAGCTGATCACCCGCTCGGTGCTGGAATCGGTGAAAGGGCTGGATCTGGATATCCAAGAAGCGTTGGCTCGGAGCAGCCAGGAGTTTTGAAATTGTGATCGCGACAGCGGGCCGGAGTCCTTATCCCATCCTTTAGGCCAGTTTGAGCCACTTGGCCACCCCATCTATACAGAGAGCATTCTTGGGCCTTGGGCACTCCATCATGACAAGGCATTTTCCTTCCTAATGATGAGCTGGGTCGTGTTGATCTTATGTTAGGATAGAGAGAATAATTTATAGAGGAAAGAGGATGAAGTTGGTTTTTTTAGATGAA